>NZ_JAAKEE010000012.1:0-62888 GCF_011038995.1 Adlercreutzia sp. ZJ242 | reverse complement strand
CGCCTCGCGCGAGCGGCCCGCGGTGCCCCTATATTCGGCCCGCGTCACTCCGCGCCCCCGAACAGCTCGGCCTCGACGGCGGCGCACAGGCAGTGGTAGACGGGCAGGTGGAGCTCCTGCACCTGGAAGACCTCGTCTCTCGGAACCCGCACGCACACGTCGGAGAGCGCGGAGAGGTCCGACTCGGCGGAGCCGGTGAGGGAGACGACCCGCATCCCCCTGGCGCGGGCCACCTTGGCCGCCTCGACCACGTTCGCCGAGTTGCCGGACGTGCTGATCGCCAGCAGCACGTCGCCGGGCCTCCCGTAGCCGTAGACCTGCTGGGCGAAGACCCCGACCGCCGCCTCGTCGTTGCCGAAGGCGGTCGAGAGCGCCGTGTGGGAGACGAGGGAGATGGCGGGCAGCGCCCCCTCCAGCCACGCGGGCGCCTCCTCCCCGTTGGCCGCGCGGTAGGCGCCCAGGAACGCGGGGTCGACGGGGCGCTTGAACCGGAAGCCCTTCATGAGCTCGCCCACCACGTGCTCCGAGTCGGCGGCCGACCCGCCGTTGCCGCACACGAGCAGCTTGTTGCCAGCGTAAAACGCCCCGGCCAGCATGTCGGCCGCCGCGCGCACGTCGGCCTCGCAGGAGCGCATGTCCGGATACCGCTCGAGCAGGGAGTCCAAGATCTCAATCTTAGCCTGCGGGCACCTGGCGCCCATCATCGGGCCTCCCCCAGGTCGTAGTCCTCGGCCTCGTAGTAGACCACCGTCGCGCCGTCGTCCTCGAACTCGAACGGGATCTCCAGCAGGCCGCCCATGGCCTCCCGCACGCCCGCCTGGGCGTCGGGCTCGACGTAGAAGACGAGGAACCCGCCGCCGCCCGCGCCGAGCAGCTTCCCGCCCAGGGCGCCCGCGGCCGTCCCCCGCGCGTAAAGCGCGTCGATCGAGTCGTTGGACACGCCCGGCCCGACGCCGCGCTTCAGCCTCCACGTAGCGTCCAGCAGCCTCCCGAACTCCGCCAGCGGCCTCGCCTTGTCCGTCAGGGCCGCCTCCGCCTCGTCCACGAGCGCCAGCATCTCCTTGAGCTGCGCGGTCCCGCCGGCCGCCCTGTTGGCCTTCTGAACGTCGGACGAGAAGCGCGTGAACCCGGTGAAGAACATCATCAGGCTGCCCTCAAGCTCGCGCCTCCGCTCGCCCGGCATCACGATCGGATGCACGCTGAACCCGCCGCCCGCGAAGTCGATGCGGTTGAGCCCGCCGTAGGCGGCGGCCACCTGGTCCTGCCAGCCGCCCGCCTCGGCGCAGAGGTCGCGCTCCAGGCGTATCGCCTCCCTGGCGAGGCGCTCCTTGGACGCATAGGTGCCCTTCATGCAGTGGAAGGCGTTGAGCATGCCCACGGCGAAGGAGGAGGAGGTCCCCAGCCCCGAGCGCGCCGGGAGGTCGGCCTCGTAGGTCACGCGGAGCTCGCGCATGTCGAGCATGGCCATGGCGTTGCGCACGGCGGGGTGCTCGAAGTCGGCGGGGTCGGCGACGCGCTCGATCCTGGAGTAGACCAGCTCGTTGCGATAGTCGAAGAACCGCGGCAGGTGCCTCGCCGTCACGTAGCAGTACTTGTCGAACGTGGTGGAGATGACGGAGCCCCCGTGCTCGCGGAAGAACTCCGGCATGTCCGTCCCGCCGCCGAAGAACGACATGCGGAACGGAGTGCGTGTGATAATCATCTTTTTCTTCTCTCCAATGTTGCCGGGAAATCAGCCGTTATCTTCACCCCTTAAACTGGGCTTATCGCGAGTGTTCTGGATTTCATGTTATCTAACTCTCATTTCTAACCTTCTCCATCCCAACCATGCCTTTTCCGTGAGGTTTAGCGTGCACGTCGATTCCTCCTAGATAAAGCATGTGCAGCAGCCCGCCATGCGGCCTGCCATCAGGCATGGGATGCGAGAGGCAAGGGATCATCTGAGAGCGAGGGATGCGGGACGCCGCTCGCCCGTATCCCCCTGCAGAGCCTACGGCGGAGGATAGCGCCCGCCGTCGCGGGCAGGCACCCCGCGCCCTGGAACAGGAGCCCGGAACGGGATGCGAGGGAGCCATCAAGGCGGAGGCCGCAGGCTGGGGCCTGCAGGAGGCGACGCTGCGCGAGGAGCTCGCCTCGAGGAGGACGGAGGCCGGCAACCCCGGCGCGCGGGACTTCATGGCCGCAGAGAGGTTGTGCTCCCGCTGCCACGGGAAGAGATGCTTCCCGGGGCTCGACGATGAGGGGAAGAGGGACGTCGGCCCGCGCCCCGGGCGCTGCCTCGTCCTCGACGGGGCGTGGAGGGGGTGAGGGTCCTCATGCGAGCAGCCAACGCCGTCCTCGACCTGCCATGCGACTGCCGCTGCCACGATTTGGAGGACAGGGGTCGGCACGTCGAGGCGAGGGCCTCCCGCGACAAGGGGGCGCAGCCCTGCCCCAGGTGCCGCAAGGGAGGCGCCGTCATCCATGGCCACGCCAAGAGATCCGCCTGCCACGTGCCCGCGAGGGCCAAGCCCCGCGTCCTCGTCATCGACCTGCGGTACTGCCGATGCAAGAGGTGCGGCAGGACCTTCTTCGAGCCGCCGTCCGCCATCTCCGAGCACTGCCCGCACATGACCACCGGCCTCGAGCATCGGACAGCCTCCCAAGCCAGGCTCGGCCGCAGCTTCGCCGAGGCAGCGAGGGGCTGCGGGGCGAGCGCCGACATAGTCCGCGAGGCGGTCGGTGCCGCGCCGCTCCCCAAGCGCCACCCGCCCAGGCACCTGCGCGCGCACGAGATCGCGACCGCCGCCGGCAGCGTCAAGGGCGCGAGGAAGCGCGTCCTGAGCGCCTACGCGACGGGAAAGACCAACGCCTGCGCGGAGAACGCCAACCGCAAGATCAAGGGCGTGAAGAGGCGAGCCTGCGGGCTCGCCAGCTGCGAGGGCATGAGGCGCCGCCTCCTGCTCGCATACGGGTACCCGCCCGTCGGGAAGGGAGGGGTGCCGCTGCCCGACTACGGCGAACAGGCCGCGCGAGGCGATTCCCCCTGCTCCTCGGGGGCAGTGCGCTTGGTCTGGTTTTTCAAGGCTCAACATCACTTTTTTTGAGACGTCTTACAAAGAGCTTGGGCAAGTGCGTCCTGAAATCATGCGATCCGGTAAGACTACCATCGACTTTATGTAGTTTGCGTTCATCACTGCAGGTCAAGCTAAATTTTTGCCCGAATTGCCCATGTTAAATCCTGGATACCCGCAAGAACCATCGGAAGCCTCTACCCTAGGCGCTCTTTTTCGCACGTAATACAAGTTCCGTAATTCGTTTAATTACTCCTGAAAGCATCATTTTCGATTGGCTGTTTCCGAAAAGCATCAAAAAAAAGAAGTACGATCCCCCGAACACAACAACATACAGCTGCAGTATTAGAACTGCTGACATATCAAGATGAAGAGATGTTTTAACAAGCAAAAGAATGAGCGTGCTGAGTACGCTTGAAGCTGCGACTTGAACCAAGTTCTTTCCGTCAATGCGGAAAACCCCTAGATAGTCTTTTTTCAACGCAACGACAAGAAGAAGCACACATAAAACGGTATCCGATAACAACCCTGCCAAAACGATGCCCGGCAATCCTAAATAAAATGATCCGACAATTGCTCCGACAAGATTGCATATCATTGCGATAACGCACACTACCGCTGAAAAACAGTAATCCTCATTGGCGTAGAATACTTTGTTTAGCAGCATGTATACACCAGACAGAAGAAACGAAGGGGCAACCAAAGCTGTTGCCAACGATGTTATCTCCGTCGCTTCTGCATCAAAAGCACCTCTTTGAAAAACCACCGTAACAATTTCTGTTGAGCACAGCATGGTCCATACAGCCAACGGCAGTGCTACCAATATGAGAAGATTGATTCCTTTGGAAACATAGCTCCCTACTTTTTGATTGTCTCCATCGGCGGCGGATATAGATATTTTTGTGAACAGAACCGTAATGACTGAATTGCAAACCACCTGATAAACAAGGTCAAAGATTGTCTTCGAATATGCGAGCGCGGAAACCGATCCCGTTTCCAACGTGGATGCGAGAATGCGGCCGACCAATCCGCTCAATGCGACAAATCCGTTGGACGTCAACACGGGCAAACTCAATAGAAGCACTCTCTGTATGTCTCTTCGTCCTTCAGAATTATTTTCCGAAAAGCTAATATATTGTTTTGCTTTCGGAATTAGAATTAAGCATTGAACAAAATAAGCCAGCACTGTGGAAATGGCCATGGCAAGTAATCCTATTGAATCGTGAAATAAGACTACAAATGCAATTCCAAAGGTGCTGTAAATCAATCCCGTCACTGCTGCAAAGCCGAATCTTGATTCAGCATTTAAAATGCTTACAAAGATGTTGGCGATCAGAGACAAGGGGAAGCCAAGCATTAGAACGCGAATGAAGATCGTCAGAGTTTGAATGTATCCATCATCTGCGGAAGGGGCCAGGATATGGCTCAACCAAGGAGATAACGCTTCAAGGGCAAACACCATCAACAACGAAATCACCGTCAATGCTATGCATACCGAGCCGAGAAAACTCCTCTCTCCACCTTGGCGCTTCTTCTTAATGTACATGGGGATCAATACAACCGAAGCAGCACTGGTCAACGCAAACAGGGCATTTGCTACAAAGCTATTTGCTAAATAATAAATATCGGAAGTAGTAGTTGCGCCGAAAAAATACCCGATAGCGGCCTCTCTCAAAAAACCTATAACCTTTGCCGAAACAGTTACAACAGCAAGCTGAGCTGCTGTAGAGAAAATCCCCCTCGTTTTGCTGCTCAACGACTTACCTACTTATCCAAGATCGTCGAGACCAGCAGGAAGAAATCGAAGAGTAAGACACGCTGCAAGGAATCCATGTGTTACCAAAAATGGAAACAGACCTGAGCCGATAAGCATCATCGACCCGCCCACTAATACAGATACAGCAATTCTCTCGTTTTCCTCATCAATTGCTGCCTCATACAACCTGAGAACCAAGACGACAAGCCATGGCATGACAAAAACTCCGAGTATGCCTAAATTCTGCATCGCGTCAGAAAGCAAACCATTGTTTGCCCACATTTCAGGATGACCCAATGACTCACCTATAAGGAGCGGTATGCTTCTATCATATGGGCTAGTCAGTCCAAAATACCTCATAAATGACTGTGCGAAAAAGTCTGGGGGGTTGCTCGTAAAGAATTCGAAAAACTGCTGATTCAGCATCGCCGGCATAAGAAGAACTCGACGTATGACCACTTCAATAATTGCCTCATCATTGAAGACGACAGCAATTAGGTACGCTACTGCAGTTACGCCAGCGAATAAGTAAATTACTTTACGTCGAAAGTCTTCGCTATATGCCAGATAACACACTACGGCAACAGCCATCGCGTAGAGTGACGTTTTCAGTCCGTCTATACAAAAATTGAAGTATTGCACAAGAAGCAGCAATATAAAGACTCTGTAGTTTTTCTTCGATAAATAATAGCAAGCTAAGCAAGGGATGACAAGGCGAGACATCTCCAATAGATAATCCAGTATGGTTGGAATAGAATAAGTGAGGGATTCTCTTCTCACATCATACACAAACACAAATTCGGTCATTAATCTGAAATTTGCATATACAGCCCACACAATAAGCACTACGCCAACAAAAATGACAGTAAGGGCAACTGTTACGTTTCTCCCAGTTCTCGATTTTGGCTTTGCGAACGAAAAACTCGGTAAAGCGTAATATGCGAGTATTAAAACAGCCCAATATATGAACAGCAGGATTATAAACAGATATGATGCATCCTGTTTTTCAAGCATTACAAGACTGGGAACGAATGCGGCTAAATATAGAACAATAACAAGAGGCGACGATTTTCTTTGATTTGTCACCAAATCAAAGAGCAAAGGCAAGGTCACCACTAACGCGACCCAAGACACAATGCATAACTCAGGCGATGTATTATTCTGAAAGTTATAATAGCTCCATTTGTCCGCAATATAACCCTGATAGATTAACTCAAGGAAAGCCCGGTAGATGATTACCATCATTGAAACAGAAGCGAAACCCACAATGTCATACTTTAAATTAAAAATGGTAGGGGTTACGGCCTCCTTGTAGCCGACTGATCTAAAGCTACTTCTACTATCTTTCCTAGCTGCCTGCAAAAGTGAACCGTACCCCTTCCTCCACTCTTTGATCAATGTACTCCATAGCTTCAGATGCTTTCACACATACAATGTAATTTCTGCCCAGATGCTGTTCACGATAAGACGGAATATTGCGATAAACCTTTCTGATCTCCGCATCATTTAACTGTCCGCCGCGAGACCAGGTCACCATCTGCCTGATGCACGCAACACCTGAATCCAGCACCAACACTGCATCGTATGTCTTGTCGAACATTCTTTTGCAGGATTCACTGCTTCTGATATGATTATATTCGGAGACATGAACCAAAGAGAGCTTTGTGGGCTCTCGCCCCAATCCCATTATCAGCACCTTACTGTTCTTCGAGCGAGCGAAGGAGCCATAAGCCGAATTCTCGTCAAAGCCGTTCATGCTGCGTCCGCAATATGAAAAGAGCTTTTCAGTCGCTGGACCTGTTCCTGCAACTGAAAAGTGGCTCGATTCACTTCTAATGACGCCTTCTCTTTTTCTAAAAACTTCGGAAAGAACGCCTGCTACGCTCGGTGTATCCATAACATCAAATGAATGAAGATCTTTCCCGTACGCTGGCATCAAGAGCGTGCCCTCTTCACCCAGCAGCTCCAACAAACATTCTATGACGTCATCCGGAGAACCCGAGAAATTATAAAATGACCGCCAAGCACAATGAACCATGAGGATATCCCCTGGTCTTACGTTTACACGAATTAATGCCTTGCGAAGGTCATCAACTCCGTAAGAAACCCGATCTAACCTAGCAGATAACTTGACTTTCTTCCTTTCTACGCAATCACGAATGGTTTCATTCTCTCTGCAGGAGAGAGAATTACGGATCATCTGCCTTGTAAGCTTACGGAGACTTTCTTTCATAAGCAGTAGTCTTCCTTGACCAATTTCTTTGCGATCGCCTTCCAATCACAATTGCTCCGGATATATTGGAAGCTTTTTTTGCCCATCTCCGCCAATGTTGAGTCATCTACCATTCGGTCGATCTGACAGAGCTTCTCCGCAAAAGCCGCCTCTTCGTTTTCGACAATGCACCCGGTCACATCATTGATTACATAATCAGAAAACGCACCTACGTTCGTACACAAAACGGGCTTCGAGAATTCCGCAGAGCAAAATACCACGCCGCTCATGCTTGCGTGTCTGTACGGCATTAGGACAATGGCCGATTTACTAATGAGGTAATTCAAGACATCATCTGGAACAAACCCGTCTACGAACTCAATGTTGTGACTGGAATTCTGACGTGCGACAGTCAGCTCTTTGTATTCGCCCTGAATCTTTCCCGCAATAACCAATAGAGATCCGTCATCAAAAGGGCAGCTATTCCATATGTTAATCAGTCTATCTACCCCTTTATTATAGAATTGAAGTCCAAAAAATAGATAAAGACGATGATGCGATTCGCACTTCCTAAGCAGCGTTTTGGGTATGTTTTCCAAGTTGTAGTGGGTGGACTGATTCGAATAGTATCCATGGAGCTGAATAGACGTCTTGCCCTCACAAGATGGGTAGTATTTTAGAAACTCCTTTTCGATCATTTTCCCATGAAACAGTAGCGTGTCGATCTTATCGTAAAGGCAAAGACGACACGCAAAGTCTTCTTTGCCTTGATGGGAAATTGCATTATGCGACGTATATACAATTTTCTTGCAGTATCGTTTAATTATCCAAACGAACAAATTGTCAATTCTGGGCACTAAAAACCATTGGATATGGACGACGTCGATATTCGCTTTTCGGATGAACACTATGATTTTGAAATAGCACAAAAGGTATTCTAGGCCACGCAGTAGTTTTCTTCCCTTACCCTGTATTCCGATAAAGTCAGAAACAGGGAAGAACCACTTTAGCAAGTTGTACCCGCTCGCCACAATGTCAAATGACTTTGCCGTAACAAGCGTGACTGACGCTCTCTCCGATAACCCTGAGCAGAGTCCGTCTATATAGTGCGACTGACCGCTCATTCCTCCCCACGGATCAATCATCAGGATATTCATGCACGACATTTCCTCCCTCCCGTAATCCTATTGCATTAAAGCTTGAATAATTCGGGGACACGCGTGCCCGTCGCCGTAGGGGTTGGACGCATGCGACATCTCAGCGTAGGCCGCCTCGTCGTCGAGCAGGCGGGAGAACTCGCGGCATATCACGTCCTCGTCGGTGCCCACGAGCTTGAGCGTGCCCGCCTCCACGCCCTCGGGTCGCTCGGTGGTGTCGCGCATGACGAGCACGGGCTTGCCGAGGGAGGGCGCCTCCTCCTGGATTCCGCCGGAGTCAGTGAGGATGACGTGGCTCCTCGCCATGAAGTTGTGGAAGTCGAGCACGTCGAGCGGCTCTATGATGCGCAGGCGTTCGAAGCCGTCGAGCTCGGCGTGGGCCGCCTCGCGCACCTGCGGGTTCATGTGGATGGGATAGATCGCCTTGACGTCGGGGCGCTCCTCCATGACGCGGCGGATGGCGCGGAACATGCGGTGCATGGGCTCGCCGAGGTTCTCGCGCCTGTGTGCCGTAATCAGGATGAGGCGGCTCCCCTCAGCCCAACCGAGCTCGGGGTGGGAGTAGTCCTCCCGCACGGTCGTGCGCAGGGCGTCGATGCCGGTGTTGCCGGTGACGTATATCCGCTCGGCAGGCTTGCCCTCGTCGAGCAGGTTCCGGCGGCTCGCCTCCGTGGGCGCGAAGTACCACCTGGACACGACGTCGACAGCTTGGCGGTTGAACTCCTCGGGCCAAGGGCTGTATAAGTCTCGCGTGCGAAGCCCAGCCTCCACGTGTCCTACAGGAATCTGGAGATAGAATGCCGCAAGTGCCGACGCGAAGGACGTGGTGGTGTCGCCGTGGACAAGCACGATGTCCGGTTCCTCGTACTCCATGGCCTTGCGGATCTTGAGCAGCACCTCGCTCGTGATGTCGAACAGCGTCTGCCCTGGCTTCATGATGGCAAGGTCGTGGTCGGGGACCACTTCGAACGCGCACAGCACCTGGTCGAGCATCTCACGATGCTGGCCAGTGACACATACGACCGTCTCGAACTCGCTGGGGCGCGACTTCAGCTCGTTTACGAGCGGGCACATTTTTATCGCTTCTGGGCGCGTCCCGAAGACGAGCATGACCTTCTTTCTCAACGCCGTCACCCTATAGTTTCCAGACGTTGCCGCCGTCGCCCATGACGTTGCGCGGGTCGATCAGGGCGCGATTGCCAAATACCTTCGGCTTACCCTTGACCTGGCTGTGGCCGACCATGACGATGACCATCTCCAAGCCGTCCAGAAACTCCTCCATGCTGTGGACCTGGTTGGGGACGACGTCGCGCTCAACCCACGGGTCGTAGACCTTCATTGCCGCGCCCCCGAGGTGCTCCGCCTGCGCCTCCAGCATCTGCAGCGTGGGGCTCTCGCGCACGTCGTCCACGTCCTCCTTGTAGGTGAGCCCGTAGATGCCAACCTTCGAGGGGTCATCAATGCCGTTTTCCCTCATCGCCTCATAGGCGCGGTGCAACACGTACTCGGACATGGAAGCGTTGGTCTGCAACGCCAGTCGGATGAAGTTGGCGGTCTCGGGGTAGTCACCCACGAGGAACCAGGGGTCCACCGGGATGCAGTGACCGCCCACGCCGGGGCCGGGATTGAGGATGTTCACGCGCGGATGTTTGTTGGCAATGCGGATGACCTCATGGACATCCATGCCACCAACGCGACACACTTTCGCGAGCTCGTTGGCGAAGGCGATATTGACGGCGCGGAAGGTGTTTTCCACCACCTTGGTCATCTCGGCGGTGCGGATGCCAGTGAGGGCGATCTCGCCTTGGCAGAACGACGCGTAGAGCGCGGCGACTCTCTTCCCGACCTCGGGGTCGTCTGCGCCGATCGTGCGATTGTTGTGCAAAAGCTCGCTCACCATATTGCCAGGGATAATGCGCTCCGGCGCATGCACAAGAGCCACGTCCTGACGGTCCGTCTCAACCAAGAGTGGACGGACGAAGCGGTCGATCGTGCCCGGGGAAATAGTGGATTCCACAACGAGTATTGCTTTCTCAGGTGCGACTTCTAGCACCGCTTTGCAGGCGGCGACCACGTAGGCGGGGTCGATCTTTTTATTGACTTTGTCGTAGGGCGTGGGCACACTTACGATGTAGGTGTCGCAGATCTGGTACTCGGTGGTGAACTTTACGCCGTCCTTCACGGCATCTGCAAACAGCTGGTCTAAACCTTCCTCTTTGAAGGTGGTATGCCCTGCGTTGAGCGTCGCCACAAGCTCCGCATTGTAGTCCGTGCCGACGACCTCGACGCCGTGCGCCGCCATCATGAGGGCGGTGGGAAGCCCGATGTATCCGAGGCCGATTACGTTAACCATTGCTCCTTCTCCTTATCATTGCTTACGGGCAAGAATTCCTCGTCCAAGATCGAGCACATCACCTGCGCAGATAGCTGGCGAGTGTGATTTGCGAGAATGTAATCACGGGCAAGCTTGCGCTCAGCTGCCGTCCACTTCCTTTCGAGCATGTCGTCAAACGCCCGAAGAAGCCCCTCGTGGTCCTCGGGAGGGACTGATATCCCGAGTCCGCTATTACGCAGGATCTCAGCCGAATCTCCTTGCGCAGCGAGAAGAACCGGACATGAGCACCCGAGGGCTTCGAAGAGCTTCGTCGGAACGCTGTCGGTCATGTTGGAGCTCTTCAGCGGGACATAGGCAAACCTTGCATGGCGTAGCAGCGTGAAAGCGCCACGCGCATCCGTTCTTCCGCACAAGGTCGCGTTCGAAAGGTTCCCGCGGGCGATCGCTTCAGCCAACAACTTCTCCTCCGCGCCGCTTCCGAAGAGAAGAAAGCGCGTCTTCGGCCTGCTTTTCGCGATCTCCAGAAGCGTTGACAGCCCTTGGGCGAGCCCCAGGTTCCCGACGTAAACTACGGGAGGGTCTTCGAGCAGCCGGAGCTCCTCCACCATGTCCCCTCGCTCCCTCTGCTCAAGGAACGAAGCGTCGAGACCGTTCGGGACAAGCCGGACCTTTGCCGCGTCAGAAGGCGGAAGCTGCTTGCGCAATTTGTCGAACTTGCCTCGAGACACAGTGGTGACAAGCGCGGCCTCCTTGTAGGCCCTTTTCGCCAAGGCGGAAAACACCCGCCCGAAAATGCTCTTCTCCGAGAAGCTGCCCATCTCGTAGGCCACATCGGGCCATATGTCCCGGACGTCAAACACGAGCCGGGCGCCGGCCCTCCTCGCAACCGAGATGCCGCTTGCGCTCATCATGAGCGGCGGAGACGTGACCACGACGACATCGAACCGCCCCAGCTTCTTTGCGGCAGCCGTCGCCCCGACAGCTTCGCTCAAGTTATTCAGAAGGCGGTTGACAACGGTCTTGCTCTTCATTTCATAGGTTGGAAAATAGTGCACGTATTCGGGTGCCTTGCGGCTATCGCCTGCCTCGCTCAAACTAGTTTCCGAAGCAAGGACTTGAACATCATGTCCGCGCGACCTTAGGCCATCGACCATAGCTGCCATGCGCTTTGCGCAGGCGTCTGCGTCAGGATGAAAGTGCTCGCACATGAGCAGCATGCGAAGCCCGTCATTTTCTTCGGGAACTTCCTCCTCAAGCGCGGCGCCGTCCCCGAGCGGACCGGGGCCGCGCCCCGGCGCGGCCTCCTCGGCCGCCGCCCCCGCGGACCCGCGGGGGCCGCCGTCGCCCTCGCGGCCCGCGGCGCCCCCGAAGAGGCGGAGCCCCCGGGCGAGGGCGACGGCGATCGCGAGGTCGAGGGCGAGGACCGCCGCCCTGGCCGCCAGCGGGGCCTCCGCGATCGCCACGCCCGAGGCGGCGAACACGACGCACACCGCGTAGATGGTCAGCACGACCCTCCTCTGGCCGTAGCCGAGCCTGAGCAGGCTGTGGTGGATGTGCTCCTTGTCCGGCGCCCCGACGGAGACGCCCCTGCGCCTCCTCCTGACGATGGCGGCGAAGGTGTCGAGGACGGGGACCGCGGCGATCACGACGGGCGCGACGAGGGAGGTCACGCTCGAGACCTCCGCCGCGCCCATCAGCGAGACCAGGCCCAGGACGAACCCGAGCGTGAGCGAGCCGCTGTCCCCCATGAACAGCCTCGCGGGGTGGAAGTTGAACCTCAGGAAGGCCAGGCACGAGGCGACCAGGGCGGCCGCCATCGCCGCCGCCGCCCAGATGCCCAGCCGGCACGACAGCACGAGCAGGGCCGTCCCCGAGATCGCGGCCACCCCGGCGGCCAGCCCGTCCAGGCCGTCGATGAGGTTCACGATGTTCGCGAAGGCGACCAGGTAGAGCGCCGTGACCGGGTACGCCCACGCCCCGAGCTCGAGGGAGAACCCGGCGTACCCGGAGTGCACGCCGGTCAGCAGGACGCCCCCCAGCACCGCGACGCAGGCGGCGACCACCTGGCCGAGCAGCTTCGTCCTCGCCCTGATCTGCATGACGTCGTCGACCGCGCCGACGAGGAAGACGGCGGCGACGGACAGCGCGACGAGGCCCGCGTCGACGCCGTCGGGGAAGCCCAGGCCCGGGGCGGCCCCGGCCTCGTGGAGGAGCCAGGCCAGGGCCAGGGACCCCGTCATCCCGCCGAAGAGCGCGATCCCGCCCATGCGGGGCGTCGCGACCTCGTGGACGCGCCGCCCGCCCGGCTCGTCTATCGCGCCGACCCTCTTCGCGACGGCGATCGAGGCCGGGACCAATGCGAAGGTGAGGGCGAACGAAGCCAGGGCGACGAGCGCCAGATCCCAGTACGCGGGCAACGCTACGCCTCCGCCGCCGGCGCGGCATGCCTGGCGGAGGCGCGCCCCTCCCCGCCAGATGCGCATCTGGGCTTGCGGGCTATCGCGAGCTGCTGGGTCAATTGACCCAGCGCGGCGCGAGGCGCGCCCGAGATGGTTCGATGTACCGAATCAGGGACAGAAACGTGCCCGCAGGCCGCGTCGCTGCCGCCATCGCCCCTCAACTTCCTGAAATCGGCCTTTTCGGAAGTCGCAGCGCGCGAGAAAGCGCAAACCGACCCGCGCGGCCCGCGCCAAGCCAATCGGCCCAGCGCCGCTTCACCCAGCGCCGCTTCAGCTATTTCGTTTTCAGGCTCTTTTTCTGACAATCTCTAAGCCGACTTTTGTCGTTATGGTTCTTCCGAACATCTGGATCTCCAGATACGCCAGCCGCTTGTGGCGGTTGATCTTCTTGATCCAGCCGGCGTGGTTCATGAGCGGGCCCTTGAGAATGACGACCTCGTCGCCCTCTATGATTCCCTCGGACATGCCGATCACGCGATCGTTCTTCGTGGTGAAAGCGCTAATCCATGCGATGTCGTCCGCTTGCAGCGGGATGAACGCATCGTCGTTGCCCAGAAGGCGCGTGAACGCCGGCACGCGACGCAGCTCGTACTCAACCTGCTCCACGCAGTCGGTCACCACGATCAGATAGCCCGGGAACAGCGGCTTCTCACAGCTCTGCCATTCGCCGCGGAACCTCACCATCGTCAGGTAGCGCGGGACGAAGCACTCCTGCACCAAGCTGCTGCTTACCAGCTGGCTGATCAGGCCGCATACGGCGTCTTCCCGCCCAGCATACGTCTGCACCACGTACCACATAACGCGCACGTCCTTCTTCAGACATGGCTTCGCCCTCAAAGCGCAGAAAGCCACAGCCTGCCATGCTCCTGCCCACACGCCGAATGCCGCGAAAACGCGCATGCTGCGCATGCCGCCCAAGGCGGTCCTGCAAGAAGACATAGCAAGGCTTTGGCCTCGCTGGGCCTCGCCATTGCAATAACGCTATTCACCGAACGATGCGCGCACGCGGCGTCGCTCCGCTCTCATGTCCACTCGCAACCACCGCTCGTAAAAAAGCTGTCGCACCCGTGGTTCTCGAATCCAACCACGAAACGACAGCCAACCTGCTCATACGGCCAACGCAAAGCCCCTGAGCCGAAGCTTTGCGCAGACTTGCGCGAGCAGCGGATAGTTGCAAGAAAAAGTATAGCAGGGGGAGAATTTTCGCCCATAATCGTTTGTTACACTAATGAAGTCTTTCGATACAGGCAGGCACGCGAGAGCATGAAACAGGCTCTGGCGCATCGTGCTTGAAGCACTATGGGAGGGCCTTCCCGCGTGTCTGGGAGCGTCTGAGAACGCCCGCCTCGCATGCCCGCGAGCGCCCGCCTCGCATGCCCGAGAGCGTCCGGAAGCACCCGAAAGAACTTGCCCAGCCTCCCCTCACAAGCAGTTCATCAGGGAAAACAATGTGCAACAGACGCCTTTTCTGCAACGAACGAACCGCTTGACCCCTTTCCTTTCGCTCTATAATATATACGTTTGTATCAAATTCCATCTTCAGCTTGAGCTGAGGTGCATCGTAGACTGAAGAAGGGGTCTGCAAGCAGCGGATCCCTTCTTTTGCGCAATCTGCGAGCCTTGATCGAGCCTGGTGGATGAAGGACCTCGCGACCTCGCCCAAGGAATGAGGAGAAGCATTTATGACCCTGCTCGAACTGCTGCAGCTTTTACGCAAGAAATGGTATCTTGTGGTGATCTTTCCCCTCGTGTTCGCCGGCGTAGCAGCCGGGTACTGCTGGGGGTTCATGCCGAACGTCTACACGTCGGACGTGTCGCTGTACGTTCTGGCGAAGAACGAAGCCGGCGACGCCTCGAGCGGCGTATCCTCTTCCGACATGACCGCCAGCCAGCAGCTCGCGAACGACCTCGCCGTGCTGGCCGAGACCAATCGCGTGACTGAGGCGACCGCCGAGGCCCTGGGCATGGAGGACCTCGACGACTTCGAGGTCGAGGTGAGCTCAGCCACCACCAACCGCGTCATCACGATGAGCGTCACGAGCAAGAAGCCCGAGTCGGCAGCGCTTGTGGCTGACCAGCTGGCAAAGCAGGTGTCCACCGCCGCCGTCGACGTCATGGACGTGCGCGCCGTCAACATCGTAGACCAAGCACAGGTCCCCCTGACGCCCTCGGGTCCCAATCGCATCTTGTATACGGCCGTCGCCTTCCTGGCCGGCCTGTTCGTCGCCATCGCGCTTATCGTCCTCATCGACTTGCTTGACACCACCGTCAAGTCCGACGAGGAAATAGAAGAGCTGTTCGGCTTGCCCGTGCTTGGCAACATGCCCACCGTGAAGAAGGGGAAGTAAATGGGCAAGAAGAATCACAAGAAGATCGGCCAGTTCGAGGTCCCGGGGCTGCGCAACGCCTCGCAGACGCTTTTGGCCAACATCCGCTTTGCCTCAGTTGACGAGCGCGTGAAGACCCTCGTGGTCACCTCGTCGACGCCCGACGAGGGAAAGACCACCGTCTCCTCGAACCTCGCCTTGGCCATTGCCTCAGCAGGCCACAAGGTGCTCATCGTCGAGAGCGACATGAGGCGTCGCTGCCTCGCCTCCATGCTTGAGCTGCATCCGCGCAACGGCATCTACGCCGTGCTGTCAGGCGATGCCCAGCTGGATGACGTGATCGTCCCCACGAAGTACGACAACCTGTACTTCATGGACGCCGAGCCCAACATCCCCAGCCCCCCCGACCTGCTGTCCACGAAGCGCTTCTCCGCGCTGGTGGACAAGCTGCGCGAGACCTACGACTTCGTTGTCTTCGACGCTCCCCCGCTCGGCGCGTTCGTTGACGCGGCGCTCATCAGCAACTTGGTCGACGGCACCATCCTGGTCGTACGCGAGCGTCGTGCGAAGCGAGCAGCCATCGCGAACTCCATCCAGCAGCTGCAGGCGGCAAACGCGCGCATCCTCGGCGTTGTCATGACGTTCACGAACGAGGCCGACTCGAACTACTACTACGCCTACTACAACGAGCAGGGCGAGCGCGTCAAGAAGGATGACTCCAAGGCACCCGCCCTCAAGGCCACGCATGATCTGATTGATGACGACATCGATGCTTGGGCGCGTCGCGCAGGCATCGAAACCACCCAAAGGGACCGCGAAACGCGCGAGCGACGTGAGCATGCGCACGAGCAGCGTGCCGAGCAGCGCGAGGTGCAGCGCGAGGTGCGCGAAGCACGCAGCACAGGAAACGGCAACAGGCGGCCGCAGAGCAACAACCCGCGATCCAACAACCCACGGGCGAACGCCGTCAACGCGGCGGGCTCCTATGGCTATGCAGGCAGAGGAGGCTCCTCCTCGGGCAACCCGTTTACGCCGGGCGCCTTCAAGCCCGCCACCCCTGACGGGAAGCAGCCGCGCCACAAGAGCAGGCGCATCTAGCGGGCTGAGCGAACGGACCTACGGACAGACCTGCCATGTTTGACGTTCACTGTCATATCATCCCTGACGTAGACGACGGCTCGCGCGACATGCGCGAGTCCGTCGCCATGCTCAAGGAGGCTCGCGCCTCGGGCATCGACCGCATCGTCTGCACGCCGCACTGCCGCTCCTCGAAGTTCAACTACGAGCGCATCGTGGACCACTTCGAGGCGCTCTACGCCCAGGCTGAGCAGATGGGAATCCAACTTGACCTGGGGTTCGAGGTACACTGGGAGAAGCTCGCCGAGCTCGGCCTAGACGCCGCCCCCGCCCTGTGCTTCGAGAACACCAACCTCATGCTGCTCGAGTTCTCCTGCGGCTCGCTTCCGGCAAGCTGGCAGCGCATCGTCTACGAGCTGCAGGGAGCCGGCATCCAGCTGATCATCGCGCATCCGGAGCGCTACCGGCCCGTTCAGCGCAACATCGAGATCGCCTACGAGATGAAGGAGATGGGCTGCCTCCTGCAGCTGTCCGGCAACTTCGTGGAAGGCGGATGGCGCAGCCAGCGGCGCAAGACAGCCCTCGAGCTCCTCAAGAACAACCTGGTGGACTACATCGCCTCGGACGCCCATTGTCCTGAGGACTACGAGAGCTACCGCAAGGCGCTGCAGATCGCCCAGAAGTACTAGCGCAAGCGCCTGCGATTGGCGGGTACCTGGCGGGCGCTAGCCGCAAGCGCTCCTGGCGGGCGCTAATCGCAGGCGTTCCTGGCGAGCGCGGCCCCACAGCTCGGCCGCCCCCATGGTGTCGCGCGACCCTACAGCTTGGCGCCGCAGTTCCAGCAGACCTCCGCGTCAGCCGGGCACGTGCTCGCGCACTTCGGGCACGTCACGTGCGCCCGCGGCACGCTGTCTTCCGGCTCGGGCGCGCCCTTGAACGTCACGCCCGGCCAGTCGCTGCGCGTGGTCGACTCGATCACGTCGAGACCCGATATGTGCAGCGCGCCGTCCTCGTCAAACGCGCCGTTGTCTGCCTTGATCTTCGATGCGGTCATAATCGCCTCGCTTTCCTGCGCCCTCTCGCGCGTCTCATGTCGTGCCCCTGCGATCCTTCGCGCTCTTCGCGTCGCGCTCACGATCCCTCGCGTTCTCGCGGTCTTTCGCGTTCTCGCAACCCCTTGCGCGACGCGCTGCGCCTCGTCGCGTCGCCCTCATTAAAGCATGCTCATACTCCTATTCCACGATACTCCCGCAAATCTGCAGACCCCCTGGTCGTGACATTGGTTTTCCCATCGGTTACCATAAGCGAACCGTCTCGAAACCGCAGGTAAGGAAACGCCATGAACTTCCACGTCGCCAGCTTCAAAGCCGCCTACGGAACCTCCGCCCAGCTGCCCGCCTCGGCACGGCCCGAGGTGTCGTTCGCGGGGCGCTCGAACGTGGGCAAGTCGTCGCTGCTCAACAAGCTGATGTACCGCAAGAACCTGGCGAAGGTGTCGCAGACGCCCGGCAAGACGGCCACCATCAACTTCTACGACGTGGACGGCTACGACTTCGTGGACCTGCCCGGGTACGGCTACGCGAAGGTGGCGAAGTCCGAGATCCACCGCTGGTCGGAGCTGATCGAGGGCTACTTCAACCAGGACCGCGCCTTCGCGCTCGTGGCCTCGCTCATCGACATCCGCCACGACCCCAGCGCGCTCGACCGCAACATGGTGGAGTTCCTGAAGTCCGCCGAGCTGCCGTTCGCCGTCGTGCTCACCAAGGCCGACAAGCTCTCCCGCCAGCAGCAGATGAAGCAGCGCGCCGCCATCAAGAAGGCGCTCGACCTGCCGAAGGGCACGCCGATGGTGGTGACGTCGTCGGAGAAGGGCGACGGCATCGACGAGCTGCGCACGCTCATCACGAGCGCCATCAAGGAGTGCGAGGAGACGAGCTTCTGAGGAAACGCGCGAAGGCGCGCCAACAGGCGCTTGGCGGCGGCCAGCGCCCGCCCGCGCGCCCCTTCGCAAAGCACAGGGAAACCGCGTGTCCGCGCCCTCGTCAGGCGCCGACCGCTTGAAGACAGGAAAGGAAGAACCACCCCATGACCACCACCGCAGCCGCCCCCGCGACCATCGCCCCCGCCGCCCCCACGGCCTCCACAGCCGACTTCGACTTCGAGAGCCTCATCATCAGCATCCCCGACCACCCCGAGCCGGGCGTCGTGTTCAAGGACATAACGCCGCTTCTGGCCGACGCGGAGGGGTTCGCTGCCGTCGTCGACGCGATCGCCGGACACTTCGCCGACCACGGCATCACCAAGGTGGTGTGCGCCGAGGCGCGCGGCTTCATGGTGGGCGCGCCCGTGGCCCGCGCGCTGGGGGCCGGGTTCGTGCCCGCGCGCAAGCCGGGCAAGCTGCCGCGCGAGTCGCTCTGCGAGGCGTTCGAGCTGGAGTACGGCACCGACGAGCTGCACATCCACACCGACGCGCTGACCGCCGACGACGTGGTGCTCATCGTGGACGACCTCGTGGCCACGGGCGGCACCGCCAACGCGCAGGTGCGCCTCATCGAGCGCTTCGGCGCCCAGCTCGCGGGGATGGGCTTTCTGATGGAGCTCGCGTTCCTCAACCCGCGCGAGACCATCGCCACCGCCACCGACGTCGAGGTGTTCTCCCTCGTCCAGGTGCAGTAGGTCGCGCAAACAGCGCGGAATCACAAAAGGGCCCCGCCATCTGCTGCAAGCTCGCGCAGGCGGCGGGGCCCTTCGCTCTTTTTTGTTAGCGGATGGAGACGTTGCTCGCGTAGGTGTTCTTGTCCTTCAGCACCACATCGTGCGCGCCGCCCTCGACGATGGAGGTGGAGGACACCACGGTGAGCTTGGCCTTCTCCTGCAGCTCAGGGATGGTGAGCGCGCCGCAGTTGCACATGGTCGCGCGCACCTTGTACAGCGTGAGCGCCACGTTGTCCTTCAGCGGGCCGGCGTAGGGCACGTACGAGTCCACGCCCTCCTCGAAGGCCAGCGACTTCTTGCCGCCGAGGTCGTAGCGGCCCCAGTTGCGAGCGCGCGCCGAGCCCTCGCCCCAGTACTCCTTCATGTAGGTGCCGTTGATCATCACCTTGTTCGACGGGCTCTCGTCGAAGCGGGCGAAGTAGCGGCCGAGCATCACGAAGTCGGAGCCCATGGCCAGCGCCAGCGAGATGTGGTGGTCGTACACGATGCCGCCGTCGGAGCAGATGGGCACGTAGACGCCCGTCTCCTTGAAGTACTCGTCGCGCGCCTTCGCCACCTCGATGACCGCCGTGGCCTGGCCGCGGCCGATGCCCTTCGTCTCGCGCGTGATGCAGATGGAGCCGCCGCCGATGCCGATCTTGATGAAGTCGGCGCCCGCCTCGGCGAGGAAGCGGAAGCCCTCGGCGTCCACCACGTTGCCCGCGCCGATCTTGAGGTCGTCGCCGTAGTGCTCGCGCACCCACTCGATGGTCATCTTCTGCCAGTCGGAGTAGCCCTCGGAGCTGTCGATGCACACCACGTCGACGCCGGCCTCCACGAGCGCCGGGATGCGCTCGGCGTAGTCGCGCGAGTTGATGCCCGCGCCCACCATGTAGCGCTTGTGGGAGTCGAGCATCTCGTTGGGGTTGGACTTGTGGGAGTCGTAGTCCTTGCGAAACACGAGCGCCACCAGGTGGTCGGCGTCGTCCACGATGGGCAGGGAGTTCAGCTTGTGGTCCCAGATGATGTCGTTGGCCACCTTCAGCGTGGTGTCCGCCGGCGCCACGATGAGCTTCTCGCGCGGGGTCATGAAGTCGACCACCTTCTCGTCGAGGCTCATGCGGCTCAGGCGGTAGTCGCGCTCGGTCACGATGCCGAGGAGCTTGCCGTGCGCCGTGCCGTCATCGGTCACGGGCATGGTGGAGTGGCCGTAGAGGTCGCGCAGCTCAACCACCTCGGCGAGCGTCATGTCGGGCGAGAGGTTGGCGTCGGAGGTGACGAAGCCGGCCTTGTAGTCCTTCACGCGCTTGACCATGGCCGCCTCGTCCTCGATGGACTGGTTGCCGTAGATGAACGACAGGCCGCCCTCGGTTGCCAGCGCCACGGCCATGCGGTCGTCGGACACCGCCGCCATGATAGCCGACACCATGGGGATGTTGAGCGACATGGGGCATTCCTCTTCGCCCTTGCGGTACTTCACCAAAGGCGTTTTGAGGCTGACGGCGGTCGGCACGCAGCTGGAGGGCGTGTGCCCGGGAACCAGCAGATACTCGTTGAACGTGCGCGATGGCTCATCGTAGTAGTAGGCCATGTCTGTGTGCTCCTTCTCTCATTCAGACGCGTTGACTCTCTCCCCCTTCGCGCGCGATGCGGCACGTCCCGCAGCGCCGATGCGCCTGCGCTTGCGGCGGCTCGCCGGCTCGCGAGCGCGCCGATACGCGGATGCGCGCGAATCAGAATGATTGCCCATTATAAAAGCCTGACCAGCGCAATTCCACCGAGAATAGCGAAGTTTTCGAGAGCATCCGCAAACGGCACACGGGTATGCGGCGCCTCGCGCGCGGGCAGCGGGCAGCGGGCGGGGCGGAAGCGGAAGCGCCCGCCCCGCGCCTGGTGAGAGATGCGAGCGAAGGGCGGGCGGATGAGGGAGCGCGGCGAGCGCGGACATGCGGCGAGCGCGGGCGCGGGCGAGGTGCGGCCAGCGCAGGCGGCGGGCACGCGGCGCCTCGCGCGCAGCCAGCTACTTGCGGTCGAAGAAGGGGCTCTTCGAGGAGATGCTCACCACGATGCCGTACACCTGGCGCACGCCCTCGCCGAGCATCCCCAGGCGCTGCGCGGCGAGGCCCGCCGAGAACATGACGCGCGTGTCGACGCGATGGTCCGTCGCCGTCGCGCAGGCGGACCCGAGCGCGATTCCCACGTCCACGCTGTTGATGGCGCACGGCACGCCCTGCGAGCGCCCCTCGCAGGTGGCGAAGCCGCAGTGCCCGCAGTTGAGCCCCTGCGCCTGCTCGCGCGTGCCGACGAGCACCACGCACTCGCTCGCGCGCACGTTGCCTGCGTCGCGCAGGAAGAACTTGAAGCCCGTCTCCTCCGACACGCGCTCCATCTCCTGCGCGAGGCGCTCGGCGTCGTCGCCGTCGACCACGGCGCACTCCACGATGTCGACGCCCTTGCCCTTCGGGGCCGTGCGCGCCGCCACCATCATCTTCTGCGCGATGTCGACCGCCTGCGCGTGCCGCAGGTCGCGTTCGTTCATGATCATGGGATCCTCCTCGTCTCTCGGAAGCTCGTTTTCTCTCCCCTCTCTTCCTCCTGTTTTCTTCCGGCGTGTTTTGCGAAACACGTTTCGCAAAACCGCCCGAGTGTTTCACGTGAAACACTCGAGGCAGTCGCGCGCAAGCTCATGCGCGGAGTCGCACGCGAGGGGAGCAGGGTCGCACGCGGATCAACACGCGAGGGGAGCAGGGTCGCACGCGGATCAACACGCGGAATTGCGTACGAGGGGAGCGGGGTCGCACGCGGAGCGCGCGGATTTCATTACGCGTTCAGCAGGAACGCCTCGTAGCCGCGGCGCGCCTCGTAGATGTCAGCCTTGCTGGTGACCTCCCACGGCGCGTGCATCGAGAGCACCGGCACGCCCGAGTCGATGACGTCCATGCCGAAGCGCGCGGGGATGTACGCGATGGTGCCGCCGCCGCCCGCGTCGACTTTGCCCAGCTCAGCGGTCTGGAAGCTCACCTGCGCATCGTCCATCACGCGGCGGACGCGCGCCACGTACTCGGCGCTCGCGTCGTTCGAGCCGCTCTTGCCGCGCGCGCCCGTGTACTTGTTGAACACGAGGCCGCGGCCGAGGAACGCGGCGTTCTTCGCCTCGAACACGCTCGCGTAGGCCGGGTCGAGGCCCGCGCTCACGTCGGACGAGAGCATGCGCGAGTTCGCCAGCGCGCGGCGCAGAGGCAGCGTGCCGCCCTCGCCGACGAGCTCCATGACCTCGGCGATGGCGTTCTCGAAGAGCATCG
Organism: Adlercreutzia sp. ZJ242; assembly: GCF_011038995.1. Lineage (NCBI taxonomy): Bacteria > Bacillati > Actinomycetota > Coriobacteriia > Eggerthellales > Eggerthellaceae > Adlercreutzia > Adlercreutzia sp. ZJ242. Next base: position 40,516 of record NZ_JAAKEE010000012.1, on the reverse strand, counting down.
ACTCCATGCCGGTGGCGCCCACGCTGCCGATCTCCTCCTTGTCGACCAGGACGGTCACGGCCGTGCGGCGCGGTACGGGCGCGCCCTCGGCGGCCAGCGCCAGCTGCGCCACGAGCGACGTGTAGGCGCACACGCGGTCGTCCTGCCCGTAGCCGATGACCATGCTGCGGTCGAATCCCAGCTCGCGCGCGCGGCCGGCGGGGACCACCTCGAGCTCGGCGGAGAGGAAGTCCTCCTCGGAGATGCCGTACTTCTTCTCGAGCAGCTTGAGCGCGAGCGCCTTCACCGGCTCCTTGACCTCCTCTCCCTGGTCGTTCGTAACGTCAGCGAGGGTTTCCGTGGTGCCCGAGATTGACGGGCTGGCGGGGGCGAAGCCTACTTCGGTAGGCGAGCCTCCGTCAGCGTGGCAAGATTGGGTGCCACGGGAAGCCGCAGCGTCGACTTGTCCGCTCGTCCCGTCAGGGCGAGCGGAACAGCAGAGCGGCCGGTTCCCCACGAGCAGGTCGAGGTCCTCCCCCTCCACGATCTTGTTGCCGTTCTTCTCCATCTGCGCGCGGCCGAGGTGCGGCAAAAGGTCGGTCACGCAGAACACCGGGTCGCCCTCGTCCTCGCCGATCACCACGTCGACCACCGTGCCGTCGGTCTTCGCCACCACGCCGTGCAGCGCGAGCGGCAGCGCCACCCACTGGTAGTTCTTGATGCCGCCGTAGTAGTGCGTGTCGAGCAGGGCGAACCCGTCCTTCTCGTACAGCGGGTTCTGCTTGAGGTCGAGCCGCGGCGAGTCGATGTGCGCTCCCAGGATGTTCATGCCGTCCTGCAGGGGCTCGGAGCCCACGTGCACGAGCACGATCGCCTTGCCGTGCGCGTGCGTCCACACCTTGTCGCCCGGCTTGAGCGCAAGCCCGTCCTCCACGCATGCGTCGAGGCTGCGGTACCCCGCCTTCCCCGCCAGCTTCACCATCTCCTGAGCGCACTCGCGCTCGGTCTTGCACTTCGAGATGAAGTCGATGTAGTCGGCCGCCAGCGCGTCAACCTCGGCTAGCGTCGCCTCGTCGTACTTCTTCCACGCCACCTCACGTTCCATGGATCCACGTTCCTTCCCGAAGGCGCGCCCGCCTCGCGCGGGTGCGACCCTCGCAGCCGTCTTTCGCGGCTGATCAGTTGCCCGTCATGTCTCGCCGCCCATTATACGGCGTACGGCGGTTTCGCGCGAGCAGGTCACCGTACGGATGTTTCACGTGAAACATTTGCGCGCGCAGAGCGTTCCGCCCGCTTCCGCCGATTCCCATCGGCTTCCGCCAGTTTTGCCGGTTTTGCCAACTTCGTTGAGCTCTCGCCAGACCGCCGTCGACCTCCCGTCAAACGTCGGCCAGCCCCAAGGCGCTTGTCGAGCATCCGATGGAAGTTATCCGCGGTTTACGTCCGTCTCTTGTCATGGAATATCGCCGCGCGCGCTGGCACCCTGAGCGCGGCGCTTCTATAATGTGCGGGATCCATCAACGGGGCATCACCCCAGGAGACGAGGAAAAGGAGCTTTACATGAAGGTTCGCGCGAACATCCCCACCGCCGACAACTCCACCAACTTCAACATCGTGGCTGACAGCACCACCACCGTGGGCACCACGCTCGAGAACCTGAAGGCCGCCGTGTGCGGCGAGACGGGCGCTTCCGCGAAGTACGCCGCCTGCGCCGTCGCTGCGCGCGAGCAGGGCTATGACCAGATCGCCCGCCTGTTCGAGGCCACTTCCGCCGCCGAGCAGGTGCACATCGGCCTCGAGGCCGCCGTCATCAAGGGCATGGAACCCGACTACGAGCGCCCCGCCGCGCCGGCTGCCGAGGGCGCTGCCACCGACCTCAACCTGATCGCGGGCGCCATGGGCGAGATCTACGAGACCTCCGACATGTACCCGGCGTTCATCGCGAAGGCCGTCGAGGAGGGCGAGAAGAAGGCCGTGCAGGTGTTCACCCGCGCCAAGCTCGCCGAGTCCGTGCACGCCGAGCTGTACCTGCAGGCGTACAACGACATCGACGCCGCCGATGACGACGCGTACTACCTGTGCCCCGTGTGCGGCTACATCCACAAGGGCGACGACTTCGACAAGTGCCCCATCTGCCTCTGCCCGAAGGACAAGTTCAAGGCTTTCTAGCAGTTTGTTCCGTCGTTGCTGACGCAACAACGGAACGGCTCGACGCTGCGAGGTCCGGAGGTACCCGCCCTTGTCGCTCCAAGCGAGGCTCGCGTACGAAGTACGCTTCGCCTCGCTTTCGCGCCAATTGCGAGCACCTCCGGACCTCTCGCTGGCTTTCGCCGACAACGTGCGTGAGGAAAGGACCGCTGCGGCGGTCCTTTCCTTTTTCGGCTGCCGCCCCAGGTCAGTTGACTATCCCCAGGTCAGGATGGGCTTTCCGCCAAGGGACTCCACGCAGGCCCCCAGGATGCGCCCCTTGCTCACCTGCACCTTCGCTATGCTGCGAGGAGAGCCCCCGCGCGGGAGGGAGGCCGAGCCGGGGCAGATGAGCAGGCTGGCGGGACGCGCCTCGGGGCCTGTCTCGAGCTTCGGCACGTGCGTGTGGCCGTGCACGAGCACCTGCGGGATGGGGTCGCCCGGCGCCAGCGCGCTCGACCCCGCGTACGTGATGCGCACGTCCTGCGGGTAGTGCGCCACCAAGAAGCGCACGCCGTCGATCACGAGGCGCGCGAAGCGCGTGACCGCGCTGCCGTACTCGAGGAAGTCGTTGTTGCCGAGGACGGCGGTCACCGGCGCGATGCACTCGAGCTCGCGCAGGATGGACGGCCCGCAGATGTCGCCCGCATGGATGATGTGGTCGCAGTCGGACAGCGCCGCGAAGGCGCGCGCGTCAAGCGCGCCGTGCGTGTCAGATATGATGCCCACCCATGTCATGGCGTCCATGATAGCATGCGCCGCACGGCGGGAAAGGAGCGCACGCCAAACGCCTTCGCGCAACACGAGCGCCACACGACGCAGGCAGCTCATCACGCCACGCAGGCACCTTGCCAAGCGCCGAAGCGCCTTCGCGCCCTGTACGGCATGCCGAGCGCCATCGCGCCCTGCGCAACGCGTGACCAAACGCCATCGCGCAACGCCCCGGTCAACAGCCGTCAACGGCCCGGTAACCATGCGGCGCTCCCGCACTCGCGGGGCGCGCGAGCTGGCATACTTCTCATCGCGGAATGGAAACGAAGCAAGGGTCACCTTGCTTTCCCATCCTTTCCTTCTTCTCTCTCCTTAGGCGCTGGCCTCATCCACCAGCGCCGCCCGAGAGCCGCCCTCCCCGGCGACCTCGGGCCGATGCCGCCGCCAACGGCATCACTCCTCCTTTTGGGGAAGGCGGCCCCACCCCCTGACCGCCTTCCCGCTTGCTTGCAGAAAAAATCCGGCATTTTGGCAGAAATCTTCAGATATTTGTCGATTTCTGTGGCATGGAGCCCATCTGAAGTTGCCACTCTGCTCATTACGAAAAGATATCGCAGCTGCGATCAGGTACTTTGCATAATAGAACAATGTCGCAAGTGCGAAAGTTGTCCTCAGCGGGCAGCTGATCGACAAATATCTGAAGATTTCTGCCAAAATCACCTAGAAAATCTGCACAGCACGCAGAGCGCGCAAAAACGAGGCGCACTCATACGACGGCAGGGCGCTGCGCTGGTGCAGCGGCACGTGCTCACGTGGCACACCAGGACTCGTTGGCGCAGCGACATGCCGAGACGTCCAGCGCAGCAACGCCAGGGTGCAGCACCCCTGCCCTTACGGCTCGATGCCGTCCTCAGCGAGCAGCTGCGCGATCTGCGCGCGGGCCTTCCCCATCTCCTCGTCGACGTCGACGCCCTCGGCGTCGAGCCCGTCGGCCACCACGTAGCGCACCTCGGGGATGCCGAACATCTCGGCGAGGGCGCAGATGTAGTCATAGCCGAGGTTGCGCGTAAGGCGGCTGCCCGCCGTGGTGAGGTAGGTGATGCGGCGCGCCTGGCACAGGCCCTCGTAGCGCGCGTCGGGCGTGAAGTGGAACGTGACGTTGTCCACGCTCACGTGCTCGATGTAGGTCTTGAGCGCGGCGGGGAAGGTGAGGTCCCAGTACGGCGCGCCGATGACGATGTCGTCGGCCTCGGCGAACTGGTGGGCCAGGTCGAACACGTCGTCGTCATACACGCCGCGGCGCTGCAGCTGCGAGCGGAACGCCACCTTCTGCGCCGACAGCGACGTCAAGTGCAGCTGCTCCAGGTTGACCTCGCGCACCACCGTGCCTGCGCGCTTGACCGCGCCCAGATACGCGCGGCACAGCTGCAGCGTGCGCGACTGCTCGCCACGAATGCAGGCGTTCACAAACAGAACCATCTTGAGATCCCCCTCGTCCCTTCGCTCACGCGTTGCCGCGCTGCCTCGCCCAAAGCCGCATGGCAGGCAAATTGGATGAGCGCCCATGGTACGCCCCTGCGCAGGGAAAGGAGGGGCGCGCTGCCGCGCCTCATGCCAGCGGGCGCTTCGGCTTCGCCAGCGGCGCCCCGCGCAGCTCTCGCGATACCGTCAGCGGCGCCCCGCGCAGCCCTCACGCTTCGCCAATGGCAAAAGAAGGAGTACGAAAAGAAGAATACCGACAGCATGAGGCGATCAACGCCTGTCAACCGACATGCGCCCGAGCGCTTGCGACAATGCATGAACTTCGCCAGCGGCGCCCCGCGCAGCTCTCACGCTTCGCCAGCGGCGCCCCGACCGAGCCTTACTCGGTGCGCGCGAGCACCTCGAGCGCTGACGCGTACCCGCCGGTGCCGTAGCTCAGGCACTTCGAGACGCGGGCGATGGTGGTGGCGGAGGCGCCCGTGGCCTCCTCGATGACCGCGTACGACTTGCCCGCCGACAGCAGGCGCGCCACGGCCAGGCGCTGGGACGTCTCGCGGATCTCGCGGATAGTGAACAAGTCCTCGAGCAGCGCGAAGATAGTGTCCTCGTCGTCAAGCGTGGACAGCACGCGCAGCAGGTCGTCCACTTCCCTCGTTCTGATCTCGCTCATTCGCCTCTCGCCTTCTTCACCCTCATCTTCTATGGCAACCCTCGTGCTGTATAAAGTCAGCAAAGACGCAACAACCCGTACTCGATGGACTCGACCAGCGCGTTCCACGACGCCTCGATCACGTTCTCCGACACGCCCACGGTTCCGTAGCTCCCGCGGCCGTCGGCTGTTGTGATGGTAACACGAGTGATGGCGCCCGTGCCCTGGCTTTCGTCGAGCAGGCGCACCTTGTAGTCCACGAGCTCCATGCTGCTCACCTCGGGATAGCATTCGCTGATGGCCATGCGCAGCGCGTTGTCGAGCGCGCCGACCGGGCCGACGCCCTCGCCCGTGGCCACGATGCGCTTGTCCCCCACGTGGATCTTCACGGTGGCCTCCGAGGTGGCGTCCTTCGCGAGCGCGCCGGTGTCCTCGCGGTCATCGATGATCACGCGAAGGCTCTCGAGCGTGAACGCCGGCTGGTACGTGCCCAAATGCCGGCGCAGCAGAAGGGCGAGCGAGCCGTCGGCCACCTCGTAGGTGTAGCCGCGCGCCTCGCGCTCCTTGATGTCGTCGAGGATGGCCTGCACGTCGACGCCCGCGTCGACCAGGTCGATGCCGAGCATGGCCGCCTTCTGCACGAGCGACGCCTTGCCCGCCAGCTCGCTCACGAGCATGCGCGCGCCGTTGCCCACGGCCTCGGGGCGCTCGTGCTCGTACGCCTCGGGGAAGCGCGCGATGGCGCTGGCGTGCAGGCCGCCCTTGTGGGCGAACGCCGACGTGCCCGTGTAGGGGTGGTGCGCGGGCACTGACACGTTGCACAGCTCCGCCACGTACTGCGCCAGGCTCGTGAGGTTGCGCAGGCTGCCCGCGCCCACGCAGGTGACGCCGCACTTGAGCTCGAGGTTCGCGATCACCGTGAGCAGGTCGGTGTTGCCCACGCGCTCGCCGATGCCGTTCACGGTGCCCTGCACCGTCGACGCGCCGGCGCGCACGGCCGCGAGCGTGTTGGCCACCGCGCAGCCCGAGTCGTTGTGGCAGTGGATGCCGAACGCCTGGCCGGGGAAGGCGGCGACCACCTCGGACACGACGCGCTCGACGTCGAAGGGAAGCGCGCCGCCGTTCGTCTCGCACAAGTCGATCGAGTCGGCGCCGGCCTCGTGCGCCGCGCGCAGGCACGCCAGCGCGTAGCCGGCGTTGGCCGCGTAGCCGTCGAAGAAGTGCTCGGCGTCGAACACCACGCGCCGGCCCGCCGCCTTCAGGTGCGCCACCGAATCGGCGATCATGCGCAGGTTCTCCTCGAGCGTGGTCTGCAGCGCGCGCGTGACCTGGGCGTCCCACGTCTTGCCCACGATGGTGACCACCGGGGCGCCGCACGCCAGCAGATCGGCCAGCCCCTGGTCCTCCGCGGCGGGCACGCCCTTCTTGCACGTGCTGCCGAACGCCGCGATCTTCGCGTGGGCGAGCGGCATGGCGCGCACGGCCTCGAAGAAGGCGATGTCCTTGGGGTTGGAGGCGGGGAAGCCGCCTTCGACGTAGTCGATGCCGAACGCGTCGAGCCGGCGCACGATGCGCAGCTTGTCCTCGAGCGACAGCGTGATGCCCTCGCACTGCTCGCCGTCGCGCAGCGTGGAATCGTAAGTGTAGACGCGCTTGTCCACGGTACCTCCCCTTCGCGTCTGGGCGCGGCGCGTGCGCGCGGGCTGCACGCGAGTTCGCAAGCTGCGTGCTCGCATGTCCGCAAGCCGCGTGCGAGCTGTGCTGCGCATGGGTCCGCACGCACCCGCAAGCCGCACTGCGCGCACGCCTGCGAGCCGCGCTGCACGCGAGCCGCGCCCCGTTTGGATCAGATCATCTTACCGCAAACGAGGCGCGCCGGCAGGATCGAAAAGAGAAGGCGAAGGGGAGGGATGCGGGCGCCGTGCCGCGGCAGGGGCGAGGACCAGCCGTGCCATGCCGACCGGAGGCGCGGCGACCACGATGCGGCCGGAGACGCGGCGCCTGCGATGCCGACCGAGGGCGCTCACCTGCGGTGCTGGCCGAGGACATGAGGCGCTGGCGGCCTTCCCGCACGTCAACGCACGGGAAAAGGGCTTTCGCCAAGGCGCCAGTTGTGACACAATCATGCCCTGAAGCATCATGCCGCACACCACGCCCGATCAGCGGGAACGCGACGCCCAACCGACAGGCGCGCCGCGCCCGGCCGACAAGGGCGCGGCGCGCGGAACCCAAGCACGCAAGGAGCGTCCCCATGCTCAACTTCTTCCATAGGAAAGACCCCCGCGACTCCGACGCCGCCTCCGGCAACGGGACCGCCCCCGACGCCGCCTCCGGCAGCGACGCCGAGCCCGAAGCCGCGCCCGAAACGAGGCGGACCCCCCAGGAAGTGCTCGCCGCGTTCAAGGAGGCCCCCTTGCCCGACGCCATCGACGGGCTGCTGTTCCGCGTGTCGATGGCCGCGCCGGGCGAGGACGACGTCACCTCGTTCGAGCGCTACGCCGCGCGCCTGCTCGCCGAGGCCGGCGCGGCCAACCTGCGCCCCATCGCCGTCGAGCACCCGATCGAGCTGCGGCACCTCTCGCTCACCGGGCTCTACTGGATCAGTTTCGACGCCAGCTCCATGACGCCCGAGCAGCGCGCCTGCGTGCTGCGGGTGGAGTCGGCCCTGAACCGCCTCATCCTCGTCAGGCAGACCGTGCAGGCGGAGGCTCGCACCATTTTCCACCCCGAGTCGGCCTACGCGCAGTGGGACTGGCAGAACATCCGCTCCATCACGCGCTACGCCGAGACGCGCCTGGCCGAGGCCGAGAAGGAGAACGAGCTGCTCACCATAAGCGGCGCGACGGGCGCGCGCGGCGGCAACTGGGACGTGAGCACGCGCTTCGCCCGCGCCTGCGAGTCGCTCATGCTGCCCTACCGCCTCGAGTACCGCTTCGACGTCGACACGACGTCGGGCACGGTGGTGGCCGACGTCACGCTGCCCTGCCCCGACCAGATGCCGCGCTCGCGGTGGGTGGAGAGCGCGGGCGCGTGGCAGGACTGCGCGAGCCAGCAGCCCGCCGCCGCGGCCGCCTACGCGCTGCGCCTGGCGACGGTCATCGCCGCAGCCGCCTTCGGCTCGAGCGTGGGCGTCACGCGCGTGCTCATCAACGGGCACGAGGGAGGCCTGGACAGCGATGCGGTCCTCTCGCTCGAGTTCGACCGCATGGCCTTCGTGATGGGCGTCATGCCCGCCGTCAAGGAGGGCGCGATGGCCGCGCCGGGCACCGAGTGTGACCCTGCCACGCTGTTCGGCCTGATCAAGCCTGCGAAGTTCGCCATATCGCCCGACGCGTCCGGGCACAACCTCCCCGTCGAGCCCCTCGCCGCGAGCCTCCCCGAGCGCCGCATCCCCCTCGCGGAGGACACGCGCGCGCTGCCGCCTGAGCTGGCCGAGACGCTGCACGCCGACCGCGTGTGCGACCTCGACGTGCTGAGCGAGCAGGACCTCGCCATGCGCGAGCGCTTCGAGGCCGCCATGGCCGACCGCGACGACTCACCGCTTCTGGCCACCGCGCAGCTCGAGGACATCGTGCAGAAGGGCGACGAGCTCACCGCGGCGAACCTCGCCGCCCTGCGCGAGGAGAACCCCGAGGCCGCCGCAGCCGGCAAGGTGGCGCCGCTGTACTGCGAGGGCCTGTTCGCACGCTACCTCGTGGGGCTCGGCGCCGAGCCGGGCATGCGCTACGCCCGCGCCTCCGACATGGCGCACGCGGCCCGCACGGCGCTCTCGCACCTCTACACCGACATGGGCGACACAGACGGCGGCATCGCGCAGGCGAAGGCGTGCGTCGAGATGGCGCCGTCGGGCCCGTCGGCCTACCAGGACCTCATCACCGCCTACGTGGAGGCCGACCGCTACGACCTCGTGATCGACGTGGCGAAGCAGGCGCTGCGCTACGCCGTGATCGACGACAGCGTGTTCTACCTGTACTACCGGCTGGCCTACGCGTTCTGGCAGACGGGTCGGCGCGAGGAGGCCGCGGCGTGCTACAGCCGCGTGCCGCGCGCGTCGAGCATGGGCGAGCCCGCCGCGCGCGAGCTGTCCGACCTGCTGCGCGAGATGGGCGACCGCGACCCGATGGACAGCTCCGAGGCAGGCGCCGTCCTGCGCACCGCGGGCGTCCCGCTCGCGCCGACCGACGAGGCCGTCGAACTGATGGCGGAGGCCCTGGTGGGCCTGTGCGACGCCGGCCTGCCGCTCGCCGCCGCCCCCATGGCGCGGGTCATCGGGCACATCAAGCGCAACGACATCATCAGCTCCGTGGCTGCGTCCCTGAAGGAGGGGGTCTAGCGGAGCCGCGGCAAACCACTGAACGCCGATAACGGCCCTTTTCCATCCACCTCAGAAGAGAACGTGGATGGAAACTGGTCGTTGTCGGTGGTTTGCACAAGCAAAATCGCCGATAACGCAGCTTTTCCATCCACTTTTGCCTGAGAATCGTCGATAACGGCGCCTTTTCATCCAGAATTTTCCTGAGGTGGATGCAAAAGGGCCGTTATCGGCGTTTGTTTGAATCGACGGCTCGCGCACGCCCGCACGCCCGCTGGCGTCGCCGATCCTCGCGCCCAAACCAGCGATCCCCGCCGGCGCCCGCATGCTGGCGCCGGCGGCCTGCACGCCCGCCCGAACCGGCGGCTCCTACGCGTAGAACAGGATCTCGTTGTAGGTGGGCACGGGCCAGAACTCGCGCTCCACGATGATCTCCATGTTGTCCACGGCGGCGCGCAGGTCGTCCATCACGGGGATGATCTCGTGCGCGTTCATGTCCGCGCGCTCCTGCTGGTCGGCGATCTCGAGCGACGCGTAGTGCAGCTCGTGCAGCTTGTTGAGATGCTTGCTGATCTCGGCCGAGCCCTCGACGAGCGCGCGCAGCTTCGCCTCCTGGCTCGACAGGTCGGCGTCGGGCATCGCCGTGCGCACCTCGGTGATGTGGCGCGCCACCTCGGCGGCGAACTTGTTGACAGCCGGCAGGTAGTCGCGGCGGGTCAGGCGCTTCATCGTGCGGATCTCGATGTTCATCACCTTGTTGTACTTCTCGAGCTTCACCTCGTAGCGGCTGCGCACCTCGGTCTCGGAGAGGATGCCGAACTCGCTGAACAGGTCGATCGACTTCTGGCTCACGAGGCACGGCAGCGCGTCGGCCGTGGTGTGGTTGTTCGCCAGGCCGCGGCGGGCGGCCTCGACCGGCCACTCGTCGGAGTAGCCGTCGCCGTTGAAGATGATGCGCTGGTGGTCGCGCAGCGTCTGCTTGATGTAGTCGATGGCGGCCGCCTCAAGCTCCTCGCCCGACTTGCCCTCCATGACGTCGGCGAACTCCTTGAGCGACTTCGCCATGGCGGCGTTCAGCACCATGTTGCAGTCGGAGAGGTTCTGCGTCGAGCCGGGCATGCGGAACTCGAACTTGTTGCCCGTGAAGGCGAAGGGGCTCGTGCGGTTGCGGTCGGTGTTGTCCTTGAGGAAGTTCGGCAGCACGTCGACGCCGAGGTCCATGGCCACGCGCTCGGCCGAGGTGTAGTCGTGCTCGTCGATGAGCGCGTCCACCACGGCGCCCAGCTCGTCGCCGAGGAACATGGACACGATGGCCGGCGGCGCCTCGTTCGCGCCGAGGCGGTGGTCGTTGCCCGCGCTCGCGGCCGACATGCGCAGAAGCTCCTGGTACTCGTCGACGGCCTGGATGACGCCGGTCAGGAAGACCAGGAAGCGCAGGTTCTCGATGGGGTTCTCGCCCGGGTCGAGCAGGTTCTTCTTGCCCGCCGAGATGGACCAGTTGTTGTGCTTGCCGGACCCGTTGATGTTCTCGAACGGCTTCTCATGCTGCAGGCACACCAGGCCGTAGTGGCTGGCCAGAAGGCGCATCTTCTCCATGGTGAGCAGGTTCTCGTCGATGGCGCGGTTCGTGTTGGCGAAGATGGGCGCCAGCTCGTGCTGCGCGGGGGCCACCTCGTTGTGCTTCGTCTTCGCCGGCACGCCGAGCTTCCACAGCTCGTCGTCGAGCTCCTTCATGAACTCGTTGACCGTGGGGCGGATGGCGCCGAAGTAGTGCTCCTCGAGCTCCTGGCCCTTGCACGGCGGGTAGCCGAAGAGCGTGCGGCCGGTGAGCACCAGGTCAAGGCGCTGCTCGTAGTCCTTCTCGGAGATCAGGAAGTACTCCTGCTCGGCGCCAAGCGTGGTGGTCACGCGCGCCGGGTACTCGCCGAACAGCGCGAGCACGCGCTTGGCCTGCTCCTCGAGGGCCTTCATGGAGCGCAGGAGCGGCGTCTTCTTGTCGAGCGCCTCGCCGGTGTAGGAGCAGAACGCCGTGGGGATGCAGAGCACCTCGTCCTTGATGAACGCGTAGGACGTGGGGTCCCACGCCGTGTAACCGCGGGCCTCGAAGGTGGCGCGCAGGCCGCCCGAGGGGAACGAGGACGCGTCGGGCTCGCCCTGGATGAGCTCCTTGCCCGAGAAGCTCATGATGGCGCGGCCGTCTCCGCAGGGGTCGATGAAGCCGTCGTGCTTCTCGGACGTGATGCCCGTCAGCGGCTGGAACCAGTGCGTGTAGTGCGTGGCGCCCTGCTCGATGGCCCATTCTTTCATGGCGTGGGCGACGACGTTCGCAACCTCGATGTCAAGCGGCGCGCCGTCTCTGATCGTTTTCATGAGCTGTTTGTAGGTGGCCGATGGGAGGCGCTCCTGCATCGTGTGCTCGTTGAAGACCATTGAGCCGTAGATCTCTGATACCCTTGCCATAAAAGTGTCGCTCCTCACTTGCGCTCAAGCGGATGTCTCATGCACGGCGCCGACCTCGCAAAACGTCGACGACGCATGGAGATACGATACCATGCCCGCGCCGAAAAACCCTCGGTAACTTACCCTCATCAAACTACTGGCCGAATGTTTCGGGAAGTTTTCAGGCGGGAGAAGCATATGTAACGAAAGCGGGGGGATGCGAGCAAGCGCAGGCTTGGGAGCGTGGGGCAGGCCGAAGCGAAGCAAGCACGCGAGGGTTTACGAACGCGTGAGACATAGAGTGCGGGCGGCGAAAGTGCGGACGCGAGGGCGCGGGCTTGGGGGCGCGGGGAGCGATGGCGCGGACGAGCACGCGCTCGCCGCGCAAAAGGAAACGGCCCGCCAGGTTGCTGGCGAGCCGTCTGCTGCAAAGCGTATGCCGCTGCGTAAACTAGCGCTTGCTGAACTGCGGGCGCTTGCGAGCCTTCTTGAGACCCGGCTTCTTACGCTCGACCACGCGGGCGTCACGCGTCAGGAAACCGGCCTTCTTCAGCTCGGCGCGGTAGTCGCCGGCCTCGAGCAGCGCGCGGGAGATGCCGTGGCGCAGCGCGCCGGCCTGGCCCGAGATGCCGCCGCCGTTGATGCGGGCGATCACGTCGAAGTGACCCTGGGTGTCAGTCACCTTGAAGGGGGTCTTCGCGTAGTTGAGCAGAGCATCACGGCCGAAGTACTCGTCGCCCGAGCGACCGTTGATCGTCACCTTGCCGGTGCCGGGAACGAGACGCACGCGAGCGACTGCGTTCTTACGACGGCCCGTGCCGTAGTACAGAGCTTCATTCGCCATGATTAACCCTCCATCTCAATCTTGCGGGGCTGCTGCGCGGCATGGGGATGCTCCGCACCAGCGTAAACCTTCAGCTTCTTGCCCATGGCACGACCCAGCGTGTTCTTCGGCAGCATGCCCTTGACGGCATGCTCGATCACGCGCTCGGGGTGCTTCGCCATGGCCTCCGCGAAGGTCTCGGACTTGAGCCCGCCGGGATAACCGCTGTGACGATAGTAGGTCTTCTGCGCAGCCTTGGTGCCCGTCAGGCGGATCTTATCCGCGTTGACGATGATCACGAAGTCGCCCGTGTCAACATGGGGGGTGTACTGCGGCTTGTGCTTGCCCTTCAGGATGTGAGCGGCCTTGGCAGCCACGCGACCGAGAACCTGGTCCTCCGCGTCGATGACGACCCACTCGCGCTCAACCTCACCGGGCTTCGCATAATACGTCTTCACTTAAGTTCCTCCAATAAATGCTTGTCCTACATGGCGTTTCACCGCCATTGCTTGCGCGCTGGCGCGCCTTGCAGGATGTGTTTGTTTTCAAAAGTGCAGGTTGCCTTGGCGCTGGTTTCCTACGCCAGCACGCGGGGTGTGGGCCTGGACTCCCTCTTTCCGCGCTCCGCAGCACGCTCTGCGTTTACGGGGCTTTTGAAAGCGAACTTTTGCATTGTATATACGCGCGCGTGAGAAAGTCAACGAGAAATGCGGAAAAGTCGCGAGAATACCCGATGGAGGCTGGGGTGGTGGGGATTGGATGGGGGCTGGGTGGGGCGGGAGTTGGGCGGGCGTTGGGCGGAAGTTGGGCGGGACGGTGCGGAAGCGGCGAAGGGGGCGGGTCCGCGCCGGGCAAGCTGCTAGGTTGATGCTGGGTCAGCGTTGGACGAGCTGCCGGGCTCGGCGTAGGGTTAACGTTGGACGAGCTGCCGGGCTCGGCGTAGGGTCAACGTTGGACCAGCTGCTGGGCTCGGCGTAGGGTTAACCTTGGCTAACGCTTATGCTGTTTCCGAATTCGGAATCGCCCCGCTGCTTTTTTCTCTATCATAGTGAGCCGTACGAAACTTTTGGGAGGATTACGCCTCGCGCGACATGCGTGAGACAGCGCGGCACGCGCGGGACAGCACGGTGCGGATGGGCGCAACGCGAGCAGACGGCGCAGGCGAGCACGGCCCGCGAAGAGCGCGCACGTCCTGCGCGGCGACAAGCGACGTCGTGTCCGCGAAGAGCGCGCACGTCCTGCGCAGCGCAGGCGAGCGCGGCGGCAAGCGGCGTCACGCCCGCGCAGACGGCACCGCGGCACGCAGCGCACGAGGCGAGGAGGAGCTTTCACGATGGAGATGATGGACCCGTTCTGGTTCGTGACGCTGGTCACGCTGCTGTCGGGCGCGGGCGGAACCGGCGTCGGCGGCGTGGTCGGCGCGCTGTGCAAGAGCGACTCGAACCGCACCATCAGCCTGCTTCTGGCGTTCGCGGGCGGCGTGATGACCGCCATGGTGTGCTTCGACCTGCTCGCCGAGTCAGTCGAGGCCGCGGGCGAGGTGCTCGACCCGGGCGTGCTGCTGGTGATCGCCTCCGTAGTGGCAGGCGTGGGCGTGGTTTACGGGCTGAACTACGTGATCGACCGGCGGACGCACGACGAGGTGCCCCACGTGGCCTCCGCCGAGCACCCCAAGACGCACGACGACATCGACGAGCTCATCCACGCCGACCACTGGGCCGAGCACAAGCGCAACAACGACTCGCGCGCGAGCCTCATGGTGGCGGGCGTGGTGATGGCCTGCGCCATCGCGCTGCACAACGTGCCCGAGGGCATGACCATCGGCGCGAGCTTCGCCATATCGGACAACCTCATGCTCGGCACGGGCATGGTCATGGCCGTGCTCATCGGCCTGCACAACATCCCCGAGGGCATGGCCGTGAGCGTGCCCCTGATCTCGGGCGGCATGGGACGCGCGCGCGCCGTGGCGCTCACGGCGGCCTGCGGCCTGCCCACGCTGCTGGGCGCGTGGCTGGGCCTGTGGCTCGGCGACGTGGGGCCCTTCGGCCTGGCCGCCAGCCTCGGGTTCGCCTCGGGCGCCATGCTCTACGTGGTGTTCGGCGAGATCATCCCCCAGTCGGTGCTGATGTACCGCAGCAAGGCCCCGGCGTTCGCCGTCATCGTGGGCCTCATGCTGGGGCTGCTCATCATCTTCGCCTAACGCGCGCGGCTGCTCGCGCGTGCCGGCTGCTCGCTGCTCACGCGTGCCGGTTGCTCGCACGTAGCGGCTGCTCGCGCGCAGCGGGACCTAGCGCTCATGCTAGCGTACGCGCTGCGCGCTTCGCCCGAAGCCCAACCCTGAATCCACTTTGAAGCGGCGGGGTCGCCTCCTTGAGAGGGCGACCCCGCCGCATGCTTGCTAGACGGCGGCGAGCGCCTGGTCGAGATCGGCGATCAGGTCCTCGGCGGCCTCGATGCCGCACGACAGGCGCACCAAATCGGGCGAGATGCCGGCCGCCGCCAGCTCCTCGTCGTTCATCTGACGGTGCGTGGTGTTGGCCGGGTGCAGCACGCAGGTGCGCGCGTCGGCCACGTGCGTGGCGATCTGCGCGAGCTTGAGGTTCGCCATGAACGTCTCGGCCGCCGCGCGCCCGCCGGCCACGCCGAAGCTCACCACGCCGCACGCGCCCTCGGGCAGGTACTTCTGCACACGCTCGTACTCGGCGTCACCCTCGAGGCCGGGGTAGCGCACCCAGGCCACCTTCGGATGCGCGGCCAGGTGCCGCGCCACCGCCAGGCCGTTCTTCGCATGCTGCGCCATGCGCAGGTGCAGGCTCTCGAGGCCCATGTTGATGAGGAACGCGTTCTGCGGCGCTTGGATGGATCCCAAGTCGCGCATGATCTGGGCCGTCGCCTTCGTGATGTAGGCGCCCTCAAGCCCGAAGCGCTCGGTGTACACCACGCCGTGGTAGCTCTCGTCGGGCTGCGTGAGGCCGGGGAACTTGTCCGCGTGCGCCGTCCAGTCGAACTTCCCCGAGTCCACGATCACGCCGCCGACGGTGGCGCCGTGGCCGTCCATGTACTTGGTGGTGGAGTGCGTGACGATGTCGGCGCCCCACTCGATGGGGCGGCACAGAATCGGCGTGGGGAACGTGTTGTCCACGATCAGCGGCACGCCGTGCGCGTGCGCGGCGGCGGCGAAGCGCTCGATGTCGAGCACCGTGAGCGCCGGGTTCGCGATGGTCTCGCCGAACACGCACTTCGTGTTGGGCCGAAACGCCGCCTCGAGCTCAGCGTCCGTGCAGTTGGGGTCCACGAACGTGCACTCCACGCCCATGCGGCGCATCGTGTGCGCGAGCAGGTTGTACGTGCCGCCGTAGATGGACGCCGACGACACCACGTGGTCGCCCGCGCCCGCGATGTTGAACACCGCGAAGAAGTTCGCCGCCTGGCCCGACGAGGTGAGCATGGCCGCCGCGCCGCCCTCGAGCTCGGCGATCTTGGCCGCCACGTAGTCGTTCGTGGGGTTCGCCAGGCGCGTGTAGAAGTAGCCGGACTCCTCCAGGTCGAAGAGCTTGCCCATGTGCTCGCTCGTGTCGTACTTCCACGTGGTGTTCTGGTAGATGGGGATCTGGCGCGGCTCGGCGTTGCCCGGGCGGTAGCCGCCCTGCACGCAGGTGGTGCTGATCGACTGGGTCATGGGGATGCTCCTTCGACTTGGGTTAGCCCGTCGCGCGTCGCGGCGCGGCGCGTGCTGCGCGCAGGGCGCGCACGCTGCGCTGCGTCGTGGCGCGCGACGGCATCGAATGCGATGATTTGCCTATTATAGTTTTGCAACCGATAGTCCGATGCGCGTTTTCTTCGATAGCCAGTTGCAAGATCTTCGTATTGCGCGCAGCCGAACACATGGCGCCGCCGCGCGCGCAGTTCCTTTATAGTGGACGGAACGTACCGTCTGAAAGGATTTCTGCCATGCCCATCCGCATTCCCGACTCACTGCCCGCAACCGCCGCGCTCGAGAGCGAGAACATCTTCGTCATGACGGAGTACCGGGCCATGCACCAGGACATCCGCCCGCTGAAGCTGCTGCTTCTGAACCTCATGCCCACCAAGATCACCACCGAGACGCAGATCCTGCGCAAGCTGTCGAACACGCCGCTGCAGATCGAGGTGGAGCTTCTGCAGACCGCCAGCCACGACGCGAAGAACGTGGCGGCCGAGCACCTCGAGACGTTCTACACCACCTTCGAAGAGGTACGCGACCGCCACTTCGACGGCCTCATCATCACGGGCGCGCCAGTCGAGCTGCTCGACTTCGAGGACGTGGACTACTGGGAGGAGCTCTGCGCCATCATGGAGTGGTCGAAGACCAACGTGCACTCCACGCTGCACATCTGCTGGGGCGCGCAGGCAGGCATCTACTACCACTACGGCGTGCCCAAGCACGAGCTGCCGCGGAAGGTGTTCGGCGTGTTCGAGCACGACGTGGTCAAGCGCACCTCCCCGCTCATGCGCGGGTTCGACGACGTCTTCCAGGCACCGCACTCCCGCTACACCGAGGTGCACGCGGCCGACATCGAGGCACATCCCGAGCTGGAGCTGGTCGCCGTGTCAGACGAGGCCGGCGTCTACATCGCGAAGTCGACGGACTCGTCGAACTTCTTCGTGTTCGGGCACCCCGAGTACGACCGCGGCACGCTCAAGGCCGAGTACGACCGCGACGTGGCGCGCGGCCTCGACATCGCGCTGCCCGCGCACTACTACCCGAACGACGACCCCACCGCCACGCCGCGCTCCACCTGGCGCGCCCACGCCCAGCTGCTCTACACCAACTGGCTGAACTACTACGTGTACCAGACGACGCCCTACGACATCAACCTGACCGGCAAGCACGAAGAGGGGTAGAGCGCGAAGGGCGATTGCGGACGCTGGTCGCATTCGCCGCGGCGAACGCCCCGCGCGGACGCATCGTTTGCAGTTGCGCTTGATTTTGCATAAGCGCATACGGACGCACCTCGCGCAGAAGAACGCGCCTGCCTGCGCTTATGTGCCCGCGAACGCGCCTGCGTGATGCGCGGGACGGCGGCAACGTGTAGAATGTTTCACGTGAAACACTCGTTCTGCCGTCAAGGAGGAAGATTCGCGATGCCAAGCAGCGAGCCGCACGTGCGCGTGGTGTACAAGCCGGTCATCCCGCGTGACGCTGATGCGCCCGATCCCTTCCTGCGTGCGGAAAACGAGGACGACGACGGCTACGACCCCTACTCGGACCGCCCCGCCGAGCGCGAGCCCCTCTTCGAAGCAGATCCCTGGGACTAGCCGCCACGCGCAACCGCCGCCGATTATCTCAATGCGTTCCGCCACGCACTTTCGCAACGCGTTTTGTGACGTTTTCTTCAGCACGTTTCATAGCGCTTCTCTCAGCACGTTTCGTGACGTTTCTCGCAACGCGTTTCGCAAAACGCCACGAATGTCGGCGTGCTTAAAGAGACGCGTTTCGTGGAACGCGTCTCGCGGAACGTCCCCTACGGTGTGCTTTGCGAAACGTGTTTAACAAAACAGCTTCCCAAAGTGTCTTTTCCAGCGCGTTTTACGAAACACGCTTTCGTCGCTGCGTTTCGCGAAACGCGTTTCGTGAAACGTCTCCTGGGAGTCCTCTACGAGTCCCCGAGGAGCATGTCGACGGTTACCTCGACGAGGGACTCTGCGAACAGGTCGGCCTCCCTCCTCAGGTCATCCCTGGTTGCGGACAAGTCGCAGTCGTGGACGCCGAGCGTGCGGTAGCCGGCTGCGTTGAGCGTCCTGATGGCGTAGATCGCGTCCTCCACGCCCCAGGTCTGCTCCCGCGTGGTGCCGAGCGCCTCGCGCGCGCGGTCGTACACCGCGGGCTCGCGCTTCGAAGCCCCCACGTCGTCAACTGACACCACCGCCCGCAGATACGGCGCGAACCCCGCTGAGCGCAGCCCCGCGTCGAGCAGCGGCTTGGGCGAGGAGGACGCCACCGCCAGGGGCACGCCGCGCGCGTCAAGGGCGCGCACGAGCTCGAGCGCGCCCGGCTTCGCCACCGCGCGGTTCTCGTAGTAGTCGCGCATGAGCTCGTCGATCATCCGCTCGACGTCGGCGCCTGACTCCCCCAGCCCGAACTTGCCGTGCAGATACGCGCCGCACTCGGGGATGGTCATGGTGGTGAGGACGTCGGTGTCCTCCTTCGCGAGCTCCGCGCCCGCGCGCTCAGCCAGACTTGACTCCAGCTCCCGCCATGCCGCCATCGAGTCAAGCAACGTCCCATCACAGTCGAAAACAACGCCCACGCGCTTCTCCTGCATCAATGCACTCCTTCTCCGCCTCTTCGGCACGTTTGACAAACCACCCTGCGTTCTGCATCTATGAGTAAAGAAGGAGGCCTCTTCGACCCCCTTCGAAACCCCAATCAAACTCGGCTGCCTGCCGAAACCCAGCTCGCCCCGCCGGAACCCTGGCTGCCCGCCGAAAGCCGGCTGCCTGCCAGAGCCCCGTCGCCTGCCGAGGCTGCCTGCCGAAATCCGACCTGCCCCGTCGTCACGCCAACGAGGCAGGCCCAGGCGAAGCTCGCTACTCCTCGACGCGAATGAGCGACGGCTCGGCGTGCAGGACGTCGTCAAGGCCGCGGATCTCCTCAATGACCTCGCGAATCGCGCGCTCCTTGGCCGTGTGCGTCACGTAGACGATCTCGACGGTGCCGCCGTTCTTCTGGCCGCGCTGCACTACCGAGTGCACGCTCACGCCGTGGTTGGCGAACACGCCCGCCATGGCCGCCAGGACGCCCGGGCGGTCTGACACGGTGAAGCGGATGTAGTACTTCATCGAGAGCTCTTCTATCGGCAGGATGGGCAGCTCGTCGGTGCAGGTGCATCCCACGATGGGGTCGATGCCCTGCTGCATGTGGCGCGCCACCTCGAGCACGTCGCCCATGACCGCGCTCGCCGCCGCGCCCGCGCCGGCGCCCTCGCCGAAGAACATCGTCTCGCCCACGAAGTCGCCCGTCACGTAGATGGCGTTGAACACGCCGTTCACCTTCGCCAGCTGGTGGTCGACCGGGATCATGGTGGGGTGGACGCGCACGTCGATGCCGCCCTCGGTGCGGTGCGCGATGGCCAGCAGCTTCACCACGTAGCCCATGTCGCGCGCCGTCTCGAGGTCGACGGGCGTGATGTTGGTGATGCCGCGCGTGTACACGTCATCCATGGTCACGCGCGAGTTGAACGCGATGGACGCCAGGATGGCGATCTTGGCGGCAGCGTCGAACCCGTCGACGTCGGCTGACGGGTTCGCCTCGGCGAAGCCCTTCGCCTGCGCCTCGGCGAGCACGGCGTCGTAGTCCATGCCGTCCTCGTCCATGCGCGTGAGCATGTAGTTGGTGGTGCCGTTCACGATGCCCATGACCGAGCTGATCTCGTTGGCGATCAGCGAGTGCTTCAGCGGCCCGATGATGGGGATGCCGCCGCCCACGCTGGCCTCGAAGGCGATCTCGCGGTTCTTGGCCGCAGCCGTCTCCATGATCTCCTTGCCGCAGGTGGCCATGAGCGCCTTGTTGGCCGTGACCACGTTCTTGCCGGCGCCCAGCGCGTCGAGCACCACCGTGCGCGCGAACGTGGTGCCGCCGATCAGCTCGATGACCAGGTCGATGTCGGGATCGTCAATGATGTCGCGGAAGTTGTCCGTGAACAGGTGCCCCACGCCGTGCGCCTCGGCCTCGGACGGGTCGAGCGAGCACACGCGCGCCAGCTCGATGTCGATGCCGTAGTGGCGCAGAAACGCGTCCTTGTGCTTCAAGATGATGTCGATGCAGCCGCCGCCCACCGTGCCGGTGCCCACCAAGCCAATTCTAACCGCCATGTCGTGCTCTCTCCTTCGTTCTGCCGCGAAGCGCGAATCCCTCGGACCTGCAGGTCTCGCTGAGCCTACAGATCTCGCCGATAGAGATCATTATACGTTTCGCGGCGAGTCACCACGCGCGCGACGCCGTCTTTTACGAACACCACGGCCGGGCGAGGCTGCCCGTTGTAGTTCGAGGCCATGGTGGCGCAGTACGCGCCCGTGCCGAACACGCACACGACGTCCCCCAGGTCAGGGTGCTGCAGCGGCATGTCGATCACCACCGCGTCGCCGCTCTCGCAGTGCTTGCCGCACAGCGTGACGATCTCGGTGCGCGGCTGACCCGCCTTGTTCGCGATGGTCGGCTCGTAGTCGGCGTGGTAGAGCGCCGTGCGGATGTTGTCGGACATGCCGCCGTCGACCGCCACGTACTTGCGGATGCCCGGCAGCGTCTTGAGGATGCCCACGGTGTAGAGCGTCACGCCCGGCGTGGCCACCAGGCTGCGGCCCGGCTCCACCATCAGGCGCGGCAGCGGCAAGCCGTGCTGCCCGCACAGCTCGCGCACGGCGGAGCAGGTCACCTCGGCGAAGTCCTCGATGGAGGACGGCCGGTCGTCGGCGGTGTAGGCGACGCCCAGGCCGCCGCCCAGGTCGAGCTCCTCGATGACGTGGCCGTACTCGTCGCGGATGCGCGCCATGAACTCCACCATGACGGCCGCCGCCTCGCGGAACGAGTGCAGCGCGAAGATCTGCGAGCCGATGTGGCAGTGCAGGCCGGCCAGGCGCACGTTCGGCGTCTCAAGCGCCGTGCCCACGCAGGTGAACGCGAAGTCGTCGCGCATGTTGAAGCCGAACTTGGAGTCCTCGCAGCCCGTGCGGATGTACTCGTGCGTGTCGGCCTCCACGCCCGGCGTGATGCGCAGGTAGATGTCCTGCGCTTTGCCGAGGCGCCCGGCGATCTCGCTCACGCGCGCCAGCTCGATGCGGCTGTCCACCACGATGCGGCCGACGCCGGCGGATATGGCCTCCTCGAGCTCCTGGGGCGTCTTGTTGTTGCCGTGCACGAACACGCGCTCTGCGGGGAAGCCCACGCTCAGCGCGCATGCCAGCTCGCCGCCGCCCGACACGTCGAGGCACATGCCCTCAGCGTTCGCCAGGCGCACGACCTCCTTGTTCAGAAACGCCTTCGACGCGTAGATGATGTCGGAGTCCTCGTAGCGGGCACGGAAGGCGTCGCGGTAGGACTCCATGCGGCTCACGAGGTCGGCCTCGTCGAACACGTAGAGCGCCGTGCCCTGCTCGCGCGCGAGCTCGACCATGTCCACGCCGCCGATGAACAGGTGGTCGTCGCGCACCTCCGCGGTCATCGGCAGCACCGCGCCCAAATCCATGGTGGTGCGGTTGTCGGGCTGTTTCGTCAGGTCAGAGGCGGGCAGAGACATAGCGGGTCCTTTCGTGGGCCGGCTTTCGGCGCCGCAGGGCGCGCAAAGCCGACAGTCTAGCATCGAGCGTGTGAAGTCCACACAGTATACCGTGACGAACAAAGGCGCGTTTTTCCATCAGGTAAATTGTCGGGAAAATATCCGCCGCCATTGTCAAGGAGGTGACAGGCGCGAGGGGCAGACGCCGGGGGCCGGGCCGGAGGACGCGCCGGGAGCCACGCCGAACTTGAAGCCCCAACCTGCATAAACTCCCAGCCCTCGCCCCGCCCAAAGTCCCCTATAATGGGGCAGAACTATTATCTTTAGCGAAGGGAGATTCCCATGGCAAAGCAGGAACCGTCAATCGACCAGTGGCTCGCGGAGGCGAAGGCCGACCCGAAGGCGGCGCAGTGCGGCATGTTCCTCACGCACAACGGCGTGGTGCGCGTGACGCCGAAGGCGCAGGTGCGCGAAGGCGTCGAGGGCCTTGGCGAGGTGGCGCAGGTCGAGTTCTCCTACGACGCCGCCGGCCTTGAGGCCGCCGTCAACGAGGCGCTCACCTGGGACGGCGTGTACTACGTGCGCGTGTGGCTGAACGAGGGCACCTGCAAGGTGGGCGACTCGCTCATGTACGTGCTCATCGGCGCCGACATCCGCCCGCGCTGCATCGACGCGCTGCAGAAGCTCGTCGGGAAGATCAAGAACGAGCTCGTGGTGGAGAAGGAGATCTACGCCTAAAGCGTGCAGCGCAAGCGCCTGCGTCACACGCATGGCCGCACCTGCGTCAGGCGCGCGACTCGATAAGCTGCGCGCCTTTGCGTTGCTCGCTTTTTCTTGCGAAATGACGAGCGGAGCCTGCAACGCTCCGACGAGAAGAAAGACCCTCTCATGCTCACCGAGAACATGACCCAGGCCTACCTGGACCGCATCGGATTCACCGATCCCGTCCGCGCCGACCGCGCCACGCTCGACGCGCTCGTCTGCCGGCACCAGTGCAGCGTGCCCTTCGAGACGGTCACGCTGCACCGCCGCGGCGCCGTGCCCGACCTAGAAGTCGACGCCCTCTTCGGCAAGATAGTCGCCCGCCGCCTCGGCGGATACTGCTTCGAGCTGAACAAGCTGTTCGAGGAGCTGCTGCGCGCGCTCGGGTTCGACGCGCGACCCGTGCTCTGCCGCTCGGTGCGCGGACGCGACGCGCGCATGCCCATCAACCACCGCGGCCTCGCCGTGCGCCTCGACGACGGTGACTTCTTCGTTGACGTGGGCTTCGGCGGCCCCATGCCCGCCGGCGCGCTCCTGCTGGAGCACGGCGTGGAGCAGCACGTCGCCGGCGAGCTCTACACGCCTCGCCGCATCGACAGCACCTGGTGGAAGGTCGAGCGCGTCACGCGCGCTGCACGCGACCTGTATGATGACGAAGCGCCCGAGCGGCGCCAGGTGGAGCTCGAGCTGTGCACCGCCGTCGTCGAGGACGTCGACTTCAACGCTCTCAACCTGTTCTTCGCTCAGCCGGGCACGCTCTTCCGCGACCACGAGATAGCGAACCTGCGCACCGCGGACGGCTACCTCGGCCTCAAGGACGGCGTGCTCACCAAGCGCGCCGGCGGCCGGAAGGAAGTCGCCGAGCTGCCCGACCGCGCCGCCGTCGACGAGGCCCTCATCACCCTCTTCGGGATGAAGACCATCCGCAGCTGGCCCGCCGAAGCGTAGGAAGGAAGATAAATAGCCGCCGTCTAGGTCACGGATTGCGCCCCTAATGTTCATATGGCCGATCAAGGCGTCAATGAACATTCGCTACACTGCCAGGTTACGAAGAGACACAAGGAAGCAGACTATTGCCAAAACAGCTACGAAATCTAGCATTTTCTTCCGGCGGCAGATATACTAGCTGTTACAGATTCACCCAGCAGTGAAACCTGTTGCGAGGCCGTCCCCTGTGGCGGCCTCAGTTCATTTTCTCACCTCTTGCATACCGCTTGAGCAGCTTGTCGTGCTGCCGATCGGTCTCGCAAAGAAATGTCGTCCAGAGATAGTAGTAGGCAGGTTGCCCGTTGCAATCTTTACCACGTGGGTCAAGAACAACACAATAGTCCTCATCCTCCACGAAAAGGTGCACGCGTTTCTTGGTACCATGGCCACGATAGATCTCGCTCCAAGCAAGCACCCCAGGCGTATTGACGGCATGCTCGATAACGGGACGCGGCCATCGTATGCGCTCAACAAGTGCTATCTTCGGAATGCGATTCTCCTCATCCTTTGCCCCTCCGGCGCTTTCCTCGATGCAATGCCAAAATGAGTGGTCTTGTCCGTTATAGGCTATCTGGCGTTTCGACTTCACTTCATGTTCCAGCAGTTTCGGCTTGTCGGTGATGAAGTCCGCAGCAAAATAAGCGTACGCGGCATCGAGATATGCGTCCCAATCCCCATTGTAGTCTTTGAGCATGATTAGGTCGGGGAGCCAGACGAGGTTATATGAGACGGCCTCTGTCATTCTTACTCCCATATCCATTGGTTGAACTTATGAGCCCGGTAAGGCGTACACCTCGTGAGATCCCTCACTCCAACCTTCTCCTTGAACATTTCGATGACCTGTCGCTTGGCTTTGCTATTGTATTCACCTCGATTCTCGTACACGGCAATGCCCAGAATGAAGTCCGCCAACTGCAGCAGTTCAACCTCATGACTTCGCACTTCCTGCACACGAGTAATGCGTTCGCCATTATAGTCGCCGATGCCACACCTCAAAATGCGCCCAAGATCCTGTACGCGCTCATAGCCATGGGTGTCCTTGATGTCTACGTAGATATGGTATTCGAAATCATCAACTTCAACGATGGGCTTGAGCATCTTGTAATACATCTTGTAATACCACTCATCATGCGTCTGCCCAGGCACAAGCGAGTGATCAATGATGCTTTTGTTGATAAGAAAGCTCCTGAATCGAAGAAACTTATAGCCAGCAAACAAATCGAGCACGTCGGCATAATAGTCCATCTTTGCCATGCCCACGCGCGTCCATTTCAACTCGTAGCGTTCGGGCATACCGTGTTCAACCTTGAGCGTCTTGAGGCGATGATTGATCTCTGCAGTATGGCGCATCGGGCAAACAACAGCCCCAAGCCCCATTACCTTCTGACCGTCATTCTCCAGATGACAGCTCTCGTCACCATAAATATTGAACACTTCCCTTGGCGTAGCAATCGGTGTCTTCCTGTACATAATAGCCCCCCTTCGACTCAACGCATCTGATATTCTCCTACCGCCCTCTCGATAATCCCTCAAACAACTCATCCACCAGAATATGAATCAGGTCCTTGCGTATCTCCCTCTGATCCAGCAGGAAGGCATACCAGTCCGTGTTCTTGTCGTAGTTCTCAACGAGTGCTGCCTCGGTCTGGTCGTCAAGCGTGTTCACGAAGTCCCGTTTCGTGTTGACCTTCGCGCTGCGGCGAATCTTCTCGTCCTTTTTCAGCGTCTCCTTGAGGGCGACCAAAGACCCGGCCGCTATCGTGGGGTCGAAGCTCCTGCCATACCTCGCATTCCACTCGGCCACTATCTTCGACAGCGTGTCCATCTGGTCTTTCGTAAGCGACATGCCAATGCCCCGCGCTATGCTCACCTCCGGCTCGGCCGCAAGCGCCTCGCCCTTGTGTTCGGAGGTCTTCTCGACGCCGAAGTCCTCAAGCGTCACCTTGTCCGTAAGATCGATGCCGCCGCCACCTCTGCCCCCGGCGTTCAGCTCCTTGATCAAAAACTGGCAGAAGCGGTACTCCATGTGCATATGCTCGTCCTTGAAGGGCGCCGACATGGACAAGAACGCATACTGCTTGACGAAGTGCCTGATGATGCGCCGCGCCCTGTCGGCCTCTTCCTCCTCCATGGCTGCGACCGCACGCGTGGCACATCCCAACAGCGCCCACATTCTCCCCTTGTCGTCGCCCGTCTTCCTCTTCTTCGCCAGCAGACGGTAGAACTCGCGCACGTCATCGGCATCCAGCACGCAAAGCTCCCGCAGATGCCTCTCGGTCTCGCGCAGATCGCTCAAGGTCAACGGGTTTTCCAGAATGGTGTTCTCGTAGTAGGGCGCGAACGCCTCCGCTATGCCCTCGTAGCTGTTCTTGAAGTCGAGCACGAAGGTGCGCTTCTCAAAAGGCGGGCATATCCTGTTCAAGCGGGAAAGCGTCTGCACCGCAGAAAGCCCATGGAGCTTCTTGTCCACGTACATTGCGGCAAGCTTTCTCTGGTCAAACCCCGTCTGGTACTTGTCCGCCACGATGAGGATGCGGTACCCATCGGTGTTGAACGCCTCCGGCAGCTTGTCCTCGGCAAGCCCCCCGTTCATGCCGCGCTCGGTGTACTCCACGCCGTCAACCACTATCTTGTCGGAAAACGCCACAAGCGCCTGGCACGCGCCGAGCCTGCCCATGTTATCGCGCCGCATCTCGTCGAAGGCAAGTCTATAGCGCACGGCCGCCTCGCGCGAAGAGGTCACGATCATCGCCTTGGCCTTGCCGCCCAGGCCACCCGCAACCTGCGTGACGAAATGGTTCACCATGATCTCCAGGTTGCTCTTTATCGTCCCGTCGGCGCAGGCTATCATGCGGGCAAGCTCCCGCTTCGCCGCCGCGGTCTCCAGCTCGGGGTCGTCCTCGATGGACTTGACCACCCTGCAATAGGAGTTGAAGGTGGTGTAGTTGGAGGTCACGTCCAGTATGAACCCCTCCTCTATCGCCTGCCGCATCGAGTAGAGGTCAAACGCCTCCTTCTTGCCGTCCTTGTTCGTCGTCCCGAACAGATCGAGCGTGCGCCCCGTGGGAGTGGCCGTGAATCCCACGATGCTCATGTTCTTCTGCTTTCCCGACCTCGCGATGTCGGCCGCAACCAAGTCGGATACGGTCTCAAGGGGCGATGCCACGCCTCCCACGTCGGAGAGCGCGGCGTTGACAGCCTTCATGGAATCGCCCGAGGTGGACCCGTGCGCCTCGTCGATGAGCACCGCGAACCGCTCGCCCGTGCCGTCGAACGCGCCCGCCTCAAGGTTCAAAAACGACCCCAGAGTGCAGACGATTATGCGGTACCCGCCCTTGAGCGCCTTCTTAAGGCGGGTCGCCTTCGAGGTCTCCCCGGCGTCGTCGCGCCCACCGGTTTCTATGACGCGCACGATGTCGCCCGACTTGTTCATGTCCTGCACAGCCCGCTGCAGCTGCCTGTCTATGACGATGCGGTCGGTCACTATCAGCACCTTGGAGAATAGCAGGTCGTCATCGCCCTCGCCGTAAAGCCCCGCCAGCTTGTGCGCAAGCCACCCTATCGTGTTGGTCTTGCCCGACCCCGCCGAATGCTCTATCAGGTAATCGCGCAGCGTGCCGTTCTTGCGCATGTCCTGCGCCACCCGCCTCACTGCCCTCATCTGCTGGTAGCGCGGAAAGATCGGCGTTTCGTCCTTTGATTTGCGGGTCTTGTGGTTGGGGGCGATGAAGGCGAAGTCGTAGATGAGCTCGAGGATCGAGCCCTTGGCAAGCACCTCTTCCCACATGTAGGCGGTGGCGGGCGCGCCCTCGCGCTGAGGGTTGCCCGCCTCCGTCTCGTGCTGCATGCCGTCGCGCCTCACGCCCTGGTTGAAGGGGAGGAACTTGGAGTCGGTGCCGGCAAGGGATGCGCACATCCACACCTCGTGCAAGTCCATGGCGAAGTGCGCGAGCGCCCCCACCTTGGGCATCAAGAGGCGCGTCTTGGGATCCCTGTCCTCCTGGTACTGGCGTATCGCCTCGCGGTAGTCCCAGCCGCTGGCGGAGCTTTCGCATTTCAGCTCGAAGGTGAACACCGCAAGCCCGTTGAGGAATACCACCAAGTCGATGCGCTCGCCTTCTTTGTGGTAGACCTCCTCCATGACGCTCAAGGTGTTCTCGTCGAAGAGCTCCATGGCCTTGGCGTCGAAGGAGGCCGCGGGCTTCGGGTAAACGAGGCTCAGCTCAATTCCCGAATCGAACGCTACGCCGTGCCAAAGGCATCGCAGGAGCCCGTCTTTCGCTATCGCGTCGGCGATCTTCGCAAGGATGGTCTGGCGCGACCCGCCGTCGTACATCGCATGGAGCTTGCCCATGCTTTCTGGCTGCGTCCTGTCGAGGAAGTCGAAGAGCATATCTACGTCCATGGCGCGCACAGGGTCGTAGTCTTTGGCGGCGATGCGCTCAACATAGCCGGCACCGCCCACCAGCTTGTCGATGATGTAGCGCTGGAAGCTCCGCTCGCTCAACGGGTTGCCAACCTCAAGCCTCGATGTATCGAATTCGCCGGGCACGACCTCGTAAACGAATCGCAACGGATCGCTTGAGCTGAAAATCGAATCAGCCATGATCAATCTTCTTTCCCCACGCGCTTTTTGCCGGTGACGTATTCGTAAATGAGCGACTGCCGCCGCTTCTTCAGAACCTCCACCTGCTTGCGCTTGATGTCAAGAATCGCATCCACCTTCGCCGTTTTATCGTCAAGGTAGTCTGCAATTTGCTGTTGCTCAGCGACTGGCGGTATCAGCACGGGTAGTGATTTTAATAACATTTGCCCCAATGAAGCCCTTGTGACCAAAACCATGTTCGCAGCGAAAAAAGCGCGGCTTACGCCATATCTGAAGTAATACCTAGAGTATTCAGGGAGCAAGTCGTTTTTGTAAGGACGAACGCGAATTAAGAAGCCAGCAAAAGTCGCATCTTGTATATCTTCAAGCGCTGTAGTAGCAATTCCTGCCTCATCCACTGTTTCCGACGTTCTGGTAAAAAAGATGTCTCCCCGACGTACCGAATATCGCGAACGCTCTTCAGAATTGCTCTCGATTAAACCCCACTCTTTACTATTAGACAATTCGTCTCGATATACATTCCCATACGAAATAAAAGGGTAACCAGTTCCAAAGTATTCAGCTTCTTTGGAAATGCCATTTTGGCATGATCCTATAGCTCTCATTTTAGTAAATTCCCAATGCTCAGGAATATCCCCAATCCACTCAACCCCGCTTGGCCTCATGGCAACATCAGGATCAAGCCCCTTGGTAACCGCCTCATGGATAATCGATTTCTTATATCGCTCCAACACGTCAATCTGTCGTTCGAGAATAGCGCCTTTCTTATCTATGTGCTCGACTTGCTCGTCAAGGTAACTTGCAATTAGCTGCTGCTCTTCTAAAGCTGGTAGAGGGAAATAGATTTGCCCCATCTGAGGCCAACTTGTTCGCGGCATCTTTACACCGTATGTAATTGAGTTAACCGTATCAATAAAACCTTTGTTGATCAAAAGCCAGAACAAAAATCGCGTTGTGCACTTCTTTGGGGTTATGGGAATAAGTTCCGTAGAGGACTGACCCTTGCATCTAGGCATAACCACTTTAGCCAGATATGGGCGCAACTTTCCAAACAGGACATCAGCTTCTCCGAAATTGAAAACCTGAGATTCGATATCGACACTTTCGTCAAAACCGAGCGTTTTTCCCGTCCATGACTCAATATTCTCTAATGCAACATAAGTAGACTCAGCCTCGAATGACGAAGTGCTGCTGCTATGAGAGGCGATATACCGCAAGGGCGCGCACTCCCATTCTTCGGGAATCTCGCCAATCCACTCAACGCCGCTGTCCTTCATCTCGCTCATTGCGCCATCAGCTCCTGGAGCTGCGCCTCGAGCGCGTTGAACTCCGCCAGCAGCGCATCGGATGACTCAGGCTCCTCGTACTCATAGAAGTACCTGGTGAAGGGAATCTCAGCACCGGTCTTCACGTGCTTGTCGTCCTCTTCGTCAAACCACTTGGCGTCGGGCACATAAGGGTACACCTCGCGCTCGCAGTAGTCCTCGACATCTTCCAGAAGCTTTACTATCTCGGTGTCCTTCGTGGAGTTATCGTAGGTCAGATTGCCCTTGCGGTCATAGCGCAAGGGCGCTCTCTTGTCCATGACGCTCATGGCGCCAACCACCTTCTCGATGACCGACTTGCGCTGCGCAGCGGTTTCCTTTTCCTTGTAATCGGGCAGATCGGCAAGCAGCTCTTTGACATACGCTTCAAACCATGCATGATCAAGCGTCTCCTCGTCCATGACATTGGCTCGGAGTATCTCAAGCATCTGCTCGAAAACGGGCTCGGCCTCTACAAGCGTCTTGTAATCCCGCCGCTGCTTGTCGGTCTTGTCCACGTCGTCGATGAGCGCCAGCTCCTCCACCTTCGCCGGGTTGTGGAAGTCTTCTCTGAACTTGCCCTCAGCAAGCTTTGCTATACGCTCTTCTGTGATCTGATAGCTACGCTGCAGCGGCTGCTTCACCGTGTATTCCTTGTACAGGAACTCCTCGACGGGAAGGATCCTCGAATGCTCGTTCTCCTCGAAGGCGATGTAGAGCCCAACGATCTCATCGATCTGCTCAGGTGAAATCCGCTTGCGCTTGTTGCCGAGGGACTTGCGCATCTTCTCCCATTTGTCGGTGGCGTCTATCAGCTGCACATAGCCGCGCCTCTTGGGCGCCTTGCTCTTGGAGAGCACCCAGAGGTAGATGCTGATGCCCGTGTTGTAGAACAGATCCCCCGGCATGCCGACGATCGCCTCGATGTAGTCGTTTTCCAAGAGCCACCGTCTCACCTGGCTCTCGCCCGAGGATGTGCCGCCGGAAAACAGCGGGCTGCCGTTCGATATGACGCAGGCGCGCCCGCTCTCGCCATCGAGCTTGTACATCACGTGCTGCATGAACAGAAGCTGCATGTCGCTCTTGGCGGGAAGCCCGGCGGGGAAGCGGCTGCCGATGCGCTTGTGCTCCTCGGTGACGGCGCGTTCCACGCCGTCAGACGCGTCCTTGCCACCCCAAGCTTGCCCAAAAGGCGGATTCATCAGCACCAGCCGCATCTTATCGCCCGGGAAGCAGTCCTCCTTCATGGTGTCGGCAAGGCGGATGTTCTCTGCCCGCTGACCTTTGATGAGCATGTCGGCAAGGGCGACGGCATGCGTGTCGGGAATCACCTCTTGTCCGTAGAGATACACATCCGCCTCGGGGCAGATTTCCGAGAGCTGCTCGTGCGCCACAGACAGCATGCCTCCCGTGCCGCAGGCGAAATCCCCGACCTTGATGACCTTGCCCGGCGTCTTCAAGTCCTCGCAGCCCTCTGCGAGCGCAAGGCGCGTGACCAGGCGCACCACCTCGCGCGGCGTGTAGTGGTCGCCAGCCTCAGCGTTTTCCGAGAAGCGCCTGAGCACTTCCTCGAACATATAGCCCATGGCCACGTTGTTCACCGTCTTCGGATCAAGGTCCAGCTCGGAGAACTTCCTCACCACGCCCGTGAGCTTCGAGCCCTTCGCCATCTTGTCTATCTCCTTCCCGAACTCCAAGTCCGAGAAGATCTCCTTGATGTTGGGCGAGAACGCCTTGATATAGGTCTTCAGGTTGGCTTTCAGATGGGCTGCGTCCCCGAGCAGCTTCTTCAGGCTGTAGCGGCTCGTGTTGTAGAACGCATAGCCCGACTTTGTGCGCAGTATCGCTTCCGGCGTATGTGGATTTGCCTCATAGGCTTCGCAGACGGCGTCTTTGGTGTCTTCGAGGGCGCACTCGAGCCTGCGCAAGATGACCATGGGGATAATCACGTCGCGGTACTTGTCGGGCTGGTAGGTGCCTCTCAGCGTGTTCGCGATAGAAAAGACGGTGTCTATCTGCTTCTTAACGCTATCGACTTGGTAGCCGTCTGTCATTATCGACCCTCTCCCAATTTCCTTATCAAGCATCTGCGCGCATGACGGTAGATTCCTTGGCTACGTCACATAGATCCTTCAGTATGCACGCAGCTATCGCTGTATTATCTCCTTCTACAAAGCGTTTCCATCTGTCAGCGAAACGAGCACTGTCCTTAACAGGCTCCGCGTAATTCACTTCTCGTTTTTTTTGCATCAGCAAGAGCGCAGCGCGATCGCATTCATTATACCGTTCTCACTATGTTGCATTATTCGCAGGCAAGTTTAGATATCACCACTAGGTTTTTCGGTCAGACTAAAGATGATTCTCGGATGCGCGAGATCAGCGGCTGGTTGATGGAGGTATGCCGCTCGGCAGCTTCGATAGTTACGCGCCTGTACTGTTCAGGGGATATGCGCAGCGCGTATTATCCCGAGCACTTCTTCGAGCCAAGCAAAAGAGGCTCTTCTTCACTTCCTTGCATGTCATCCAAGACGTCGCGCAAGATCAACCATGCCGAAGAAGGCCGCACCAAAGGATCGGGCGCCCGCTGGGGCGCCCGATCCTCCTTCATGAAAGTCTCCCCCACGTGGCGGCTTCCTACTTGAAGTAGGCCACGCCGCCTTCGAACAGCGGCTGGTAGAGGTCGCCGGGGACGTTCTTGTACAGGCCGGCGCCGCTCCGCTCGGTGTGGCCCATCTTGCCGAGGACGCGCCCGTCCGGGCTCGTGATGCCTTCGATGGCGAGCATCGAGCCGTTGGGGTTCACCGCCAAGTCCATCGACGGCACGCCGGCCTCGTCGACGTACTGCGTCGCCACCTGGCCGTTCGCCACCAGCTCGTCGAGCAGGGCAGGCGGCGCCACGAAGCGGCCCTCGCCATGGCTGATCGCCACGGTGTGCACGTCGCCCACCGCGCACTGCGACAGCCACGGTGACAGGCTCGACGCCACGCGCGTGCGCACGAGGCGGCTCTGGTGGCGGCCGATGTTGTTGAACGTGAGCGTGGCGCAGTCCGCGTCCATCGGGCGGATGTCGCCGTAGGGCACGAGACCCAGCTTCACGAGCGCCTGGAAGCCGTTGCAGATGCCGAGCATGAGGCCATCGCGCTTCTGCAGAAGCTCGCGCACCGCCTCGGTCACCGCGGGAGCGCGGAAGAACGCCGTGATGAACTTCGCGGAGCCGTCGGGCTCGTCGCCGCCCGAGAAGCCGCCCGGGATCATGACGATCTGGGAGTTCCTGATGAGGCGCACGAGCTCGCGCGTGCTCTCGGCCACCGCGTCGGGCGTGAGGTTGTTGATGACGAACGTGTCGACCACGGCGCCCGCGCGCTCGAAGGCGGCCGCGGAGTCGTACTCGCAGTTGTTGCCGGGGAACACCGGGATGACCACGCGCGGGCGCGCCACGGCGGGGCCGGCGAACACGTGCGGCGCGGCGGCCTCGAAGGAGACCGGCTCGACCGCTGGCAGCGCCGCGCGCTCGGCCTCGGAGGTGCGGTACGGGAACACCGCCTCGATGCCGCGCTCCCACGCCTCCTGCAGTTCGGCGAGGCTCGCGACCTCCTCGCCCACCACGAGCTCGTAGGCCGCGGTGGTCTCGCCCACCACGGCTGCGGCCACGTCGTCGCCGACCTCCGGCACCGCGGCGCCGTCGGCGAGCTCCACCACGAAGCTGCCGTAGCTCAGCCCGAAGAGCGCGTCAGCGGACGGCGCCGCGGAGATCTTCACGCCGATGCCGTTGCCCACGCACATCTTGAACAGCGCCTCGGCCATGCCGCCGTAGCCCGGCGTGGCGACGGCAAGCGCCGCACCCGTGCCGATCAGCTCCTCGACGCAGTCGAGCGCCTCCAGCAGCGACGCGGCGCACGGCGTGACGCCGTCGTCCTCGTGGCGCGGCACCACCATGAGCACGCGATGCCCCGCGCCCTTGAACTCGGGCGACGTCACGCGGTCGACCTTGCCGCACGCCGTGGCGAAGCTCACGAGCGTCGGCGGCACGTCGAGCTGCTCGAACGAGCCGGACATGGAGTCCTTGCCGCCGATGGCGCCCACGCCGAGGTCGACCTGAGCCATGAGCGCGCCGAGCACGGCCGCGGCGGGCTTGCCCCAGCGCGCGGGCTCGTCGCGCAGCTTCTCGAAGTACTCCTGGAACGTGAGGTACATGTCCGCGCGCTTGAAGCCCGCGGCCACGAGCTTCGCCACGCTCTCCACCACCGCGACGTACGAGCCCGTGAACTGGTTCGCCTCGGTGAGGTACGGGTTGAAGCCCCAGGCCAGGCCCGAGCACGTGGTGGTCTCGCCAAACACCGGCAGCTTCGCCGCCATGGCCTGCGCGAGCGTGAGCTGGTTCTTGCCGCCGAACGGCATGAGCACCGTGGCCGCGCCGATGGTGGAGTCGAAGCGCTCGGAGAGGCCCTTGTTCGACGCCACGTTGATGTCGCTCAGAAGCGCGCGCATCCGCGCGTCCAGCGCGTCGCCGGGCTCGCCCCAGGTGCGTTCGTACGCGCGCGGCGCGCCCACGGTCACGGCCTGGTGCTTCGGCGCGCCGTTCGACGCCAGGAACGCGCGGCTCACGTCGATGATCGTGTCGCCGCGCCACACCGCGCGCACGCGCGCCTCCTCGGTCACGCGCGCCACCGGCGTGGCCTCGAGGTTCTCCTCGTGCGCCAGCGCGATGAACGCGTCCACGTCCTCGGCGGCGAGCGCTACGGCCATGCGCTCCTGCGACTCGGAGATGGCCAGCTCGGTGCCGTCGAGGCCGTCGTACTTCTTGGGCACGCGGTCGAGCTCGATGAACAGGCCGTCAGCCAGCTCCCCGATGGCGACCGACACGCCGCCCGCGCCGAAGTCGTTGCAGCGCTTGATCATCTGGCACGCGTCCTTGCGACGGAACAGGCGCTGGATCTTGCGCTCGACCGGCGCGTTGCCCTTCTGCACCTCGGCGCCGCAGCTCTCGAGCGACTCCAGGTTGTGCGCCTTCGAGGACCCCGTGGCGCCGCCGATGCCGTCGCGGCCCGTGCGGCCGCCCAGGAGCACCACCACGTCGCCCGGCGCCGGCGTCTCGCGCCGCACGTGGTCGGCCGGGGTGGCGCCCACCACGGCGCCGATCTCCATGCGCTTGGCCGCGTAGCCCGGGTGGTACAGCTCGTGCACCTGCCCCGTGGCCAGGCCGATCTGGTTGCCGTAGGACGAGTAGCCCGCGGCCGCCGTGGTCACGAGCTTGCGCTGCGGCAGCTTGCCGGGGATGGTCTCGCTCACGGGCACGAGCGGGTCGGCCGCGCCGGTCACGCGCATGGCCTGGTACACGTAGCTGCGGCCGCTCAAGGGGTCGCGGATGGCGCCGCCCACGCACGTGGCCGCGCCGCCGAACGGCTCGATCTCGGTGGGATGGTTGTGCGTCTCGTTCTTGAACAGGTACAGCCAGTCCTGCTCCTCGCCGTCCACGTCCACCTTCACCTTCACGGTGCAGGCGTTGATCTCCTCGGACTCGTCGAGGCCCGTGAGGATGCCCTGCTTCTTCAGCCACTTCGCGCCGATGGTGCCCATGTCCATGAGGCAGACGGGCTTCTCGTCGCGCCCGAGCTCGTGGCGCATCTCCAGGTAGCGGTCGAACGCGCGCTGCACGTTGGCGTCGGCGATCTCGAAGTCGGTGAGCACCGTGCCGAACGTGGTGTGGCGGCAGTGGTCCGACCAGTAGGTGTCGATCATCTTGATCTCGGTGATGGTGGGGTCGCGCCTCTCCTCCTCGGCGAAGTAGCGCTGGCAGAAGACGATGTCGGCGAGGTCCATGGCCAGGCCGCGCTCGGCGATGAAGGCGGCCAGGCCCTCCTCGTCGAGCTCGCGGAAGCCCTCGACCACCTCGACGTCGGCCGGCTCGGGGTAGTCCATGGCCAGCGTCTCGCGCGTCGCAAGCGACGCCTCGCGCGCCTCGATGGGGTTGATCACGTAGTGCTTGATGGCCTCGACGTCGGCCTCGCCAAGCGCGCCCTCGAGGTAGTACAGCTTGGCGGAGCGCACCTCGGGGCGCTCGCCCTGGCTGATGAGCTGGATGCACTCGCTCGCCGAGTCGGCGCGCTGGTCGAACTGCCCGGGCAGGTACTCCACCGCGAACACGGCGGCGCCGCGCGCGTCGGGCATCTCGAGCGTGGCCACGTCGGACTGCGGCTCGCTGAACACCGTGGGCACGCACTGCTCGAACAGCTCGGGCGAGATGCCCTCCACGTCGTAGCGGTTCACGCAGCGCAGGCCGGAAAGCGCCGACACGCCCAGGATGTCGCGCAGCTCGGCGAGCAGCTGGTGGGCCTCCACGTCGAAGCCGGGCCTCTTCTCAACATAGACGCGTTGGACCATGGTTCAAGCCTTTCTCTTACTTGCCTTCGGTGCTCTCGGCGCCTTCGGCGCCCTTGTCGGCCGCGCCGTCCGCGTCGGCAGCCTTCGCGCGGGCCTTCTCCTCGTTGATCTTCTCGCGGTTCGACAGGCGGAAGCCGCTGCCGAACAGGCTCTTCCGGGGCTTCTTCACGGGCTCCTCCTTGACGGGGGCCTCGGACGCCTCCTCGGCGGGCTTGCGGCTGACCGGCTTGGCGTGGCGGTTCTGGTTCTTGCCCGAGCCCTTCTTGTGCGCCTGCTGCGCGCGCTCGGCGCGGGCGGCGGCGCGCTCGGCCTTCTTCTGCTTCTCCTCCTCGATGATCATGCGCTCCTGGTAGGCGCGGCGCTCTTTGCGGATGGGGGACATGTCGATGTAGAAGGCGATGATGATCAGGGCATACGCCGCGAAGAGCACGCCTAGGGCCACCGCGTCGGGCATGAGCTCGCGCCCGAGGAACGAGACCGCCGTGCAGGCGATGGCGCCGATCAGGGTCACCCACCACCAGAGGCGCAGCGTCTTGTAGCGCTTGGTGTCGGGCTTGTAGTACTTGCGGTCGAGCGCGCGCTGCTCGGCCTGCGCCTTCTTGCGCTCGGCCTTGCGCTCGGCCTTCTTCTGCTGCGGGGTCTTCTCGGTGGTCTTGACGATCACCGAGGCCGCCGCCTGGGTCTTGGGCTTGGCGCTCGCGGCGCTCTTGCGCGTCTTGCCCGGGCGCTCGTCAGAGGTGTAGCGCTCGTTCATCGGGTTGCGTTGGGTCATGGGGCGATTCCCTCTCTAGCTTCTCTAGCGCTCGAACGTGCGGCCGGTGATCGTCTCGTATGCCTGGATGTACTTCTCGGAGGTCTTCTCGATGATCTCCTGCGGGAGGCGCGGCGGCTTGGTGCCGGAGCCCTTGTCCCAGTTCGCGGTGAGCCAGTCGCGCACGAACTGCTTGTCGAAGGAGGGCTGGTCCTTGCCTTCGGCGTAGACGTCGCCCGGCCAGAAGCGCGAGGAGTCGGGCGTGAGGACCTCGTCGGCCAGGATGACCTTGCCGTCGATGGTGCCGAACTCGAACTTGGTGTCGGCGATGATGACGCCGCGCTCGGCCGCGTGGTCGCGCGCGGTGGAGTACACCTTGATGGCCAGGTCGCGCAGCGTGGCCGCGGCGTCCTCGCCGATGATCTCGGCGCAGCGCTCGAAGCTGATGTTCTCGTCATGGTCGCCGATCTCGGCCTTGGTGGACGGCGTGAAGATGGGCTCGGGCAGCTTCGAGGAGTTCACGAGGCCCTCCGGCAGCTCGATGCCGCAGACGGTGCCCTGCTTGCCGTACTCCTTGAGGCCGCTGCCGGCCAGATACCCGCGCACGATGCACTCGACGGGGAACATGTCGGCCTTCTTCACCAGCATGAAGCGGCCGCGCAGGTAGTCGGCGTAGGGCTTGAACTGCTCGGGCAGGTCGGCCACGTCGGCCGAGATCAGGTGGTTCTCCACCACGCCCTCGAGGAGCTCGAACCAGAAGCACGACAGCTGCGTGAGGACCTGCCCCTTGTAGGGGATCTCGTCCTCCAGGATGTAGTCGAACGCCGAGATGCGGTCCGTGGCGACGAGCAGCAGCTTGTCGCCGAGGTCGTACAGATCGCGAACCTTGCCCTGAGCATCGGGCTTGATGTCGATTCCCGCCATGAGAAAAACCCTTTCCTCCACCATGTTCCGTATTGCCGCGCATCGCGCGCGGGAGGCGCCTGCGGCTGCCGCCCGCCGCCGTACGGCGTGGCGGCATGCGCCGCCGCGCACGTCACGCGCGTGTTTTCGCATCATTCTATTATGGCGCAAGTGGGGAGGCCTGTCGCGCAAACCGAGCGCAATTTCCAAGGTTTTAGGGCGGGTGCGGACGGGCGCAGGCGAGGCAGGCTGCGCGAAGGGCACGGCGGGCCCTCGCGCCGGCGAGCCGTCAAGCGAGCCGTCGAGCGGGCCGTCAAGCGAATCGTCGGGCGGGCCGTCGGGCGAGCCGCTGGGCGGGCCGTCGGGCGAGCAGCTAGGCGAACCGTCGGGCGGGCTACCGCGCGCCGCGGCCCTTCTGCTTCTTGCCAGCGCGGTTGCCGACCCGGCCGGCGTTGCGCTGGGCGCTGCGCGCCTGCGCCGTGGCCTGCTTCTTCGCGCGCTCGGCGTCGTAGAGCGGGATGTGGATGGTGAAGCAGGCGCCCTTGCCCTTCTCGCCTTCCACCTGCACCCAGCCGCCGTGGCGGTCGACGATCTCCTTCACCACGGCCAGGCCCACGCCCAGACCGCCGCTCTCGCGGGTGCGGCCCGCGTCGGCGCGCCAGAAGCGCGAGAACACCATCTTCGCCTCCTCGCGCGTCAGGCCGATGCCGGTGTCCTCCACGGAGATGGACGCCATGATGTCGCCGCGGCGCACGCGCACGTGGATGTGCCCGCCCTCGGGGGTGTAGCGCACGGCGTTCGAGATGAGGTTCGCCGTGGCCTGGCGGATCATGTCGGGGTCGCCCACCACGCGCACGCCCCGCTGCGCCTGGTAGTCGATGGTGAGGCCGGAGTCGGCCACGAACATCTCGTGCGTGGACACGATGCCCTCGATGAGCTCGCCCACGTCCACGACCTCTTCCTTCATGGGCTGCGAACGGTTCTCCAGGCGCGACAGCTTGAGCAGCGCGTCGACCAGACGTGACAGGCGCTGGACCTCGGAGTTCACCGTGACGAGGCGCTCCTCGTCCGCCTCGTACACGCCGTCGACCATGGCCTCGACCGTGGCTTGGATGGCCATGAGCGGCGTGCGCAGCTCGTGCGCCACATCGGTGGTGAGGCGGCGCTCCAGCTCGCGGTCCTTCTCGACCGACTCGGCCATGGCGTCGAACGTCTCGCCCAGGCGGGCGA
The DNA here is from genome assembly GCF_011038995.1 of Adlercreutzia sp. ZJ242. Classification (NCBI taxonomy): domain Bacteria; kingdom Bacillati; phylum Actinomycetota; class Coriobacteriia; order Eggerthellales; family Eggerthellaceae; genus Adlercreutzia; species Adlercreutzia sp. ZJ242. Next base: position 1,756 of record NZ_JAAKEE010000012.1, on the reverse strand, counting down.
TCTCGTCCTCGCCGTGCAGGTTCGTGCGCGCCGCGAGGTCGCCTTCCTTGATGGCGCGCGCGGTCTTGGTCATGCGGTTGATGGGCGCCACCAGGTTGCGCGCGAACAAAAAGCCGATGCACGACGCCAGGATGATGGCCACCACCGTGGCGAGCAGCAGCGCCTGGTATGAGTTGTTGCGAAACTCCTGGTCAGGCTGACGCATGAGCGTGTCGGAGCCGTACACCCAGATGCGCACCGAGCCCACGGCCGCGTTGTCGACCACGATGGGCGCCATGGCGACCTGCGAGGGGTCGGTCGGCTCGAAGGACTTCTGCGCGCCGGGCGCGTCGCTTCTCACCGACGCCGACGAGTCGAACGGCACGCCGCCCTCCGCGTCGATCACCTTCACGCCCACGCCCGAGGTGAGCTCGGCCGTCTGCAGGGCGGGCTTGGTGGTGTCGGGGTTCCACAGATCCCCCGTGCGCTCGTAGACCGAGGCGATGCGCTCGGCCGTGGTGGTGGCCATGGTGCGCATGTTGTCGGTGGTGTAGGTTTGGAAGTGCTGCTCCCACACGAACGACACCACGCCGATGGCCACGAGCGCGGTCATGGCCGCGATGAACGCGAACGCCAAGGTCACGCGCGTAGTGTACGAGAAGCTCGACCAGCGGAACCGCTTCTTGGCCTCGACGCGGGCGATGGAGCCCGTGGTGGCGGACGCTGCCGCGCCGTCGGACGACTTCGGCTCGGCGTCCGAGACCATCACGCGCTCGGTCATGCTACTGGCCGTTCTTCGTGGGGTCCTCGAAGCGGTAGCCCACGCCGTGCACCGTGTGCAGCCACTTGGGGTTGCGCGGGTTGTCGCCGATCTTGGCGCGCAGGTTCTTCACATGGGAGTCGATGGTGCGCTCGTAGCCCTCGAAGTCGTAGCCGAGCACCTTCTCCACCAGCTCCATGCGCGAGTACACGCGGCCGGGATAGCGCGACAGCGTGGTGAGCAGCTTGAACTCGCTGGCCGTGAGGTCGATCTCCTCGCCGGAGACGAGCACCTTGTGCCCCGAGACGTCGATGGTGAGCTCGCCGAACTCGAGCACCTCGCGCTGGGGCTCGGAGTCGGCGTGCACGCGGCGCAGGAGCGCGCGGGCGCGGGCCACCAGCTCGCGCGGGCTGAACGGTTTCACGAGGTAGTCGTCGGCGCCGAGCTCGAGGCCGATGATGCGGTCCTCCACCTCGCCCTTCGCGGTGAGCATGATGATGGGCACGTCAGAGGTGTCGCGGATGACGCGGCACACGCGCTCGCCGGGAACGCGCGGCAGCATGAGGTCGAGGATGATGAGGTCGAAGTGGTGCTTCTGGAACTCCTCGAGCGCCTCCTGGCCGTCGCCGACGGCAGTCACCCAGTAGTTCTCACGCTCAAGGTAGGCCGTGACGGCGTCGCGAATGGCCTTCTCGTCCTCGACCAGGAGGATGCGTCGGGTTTCGTTGCTCATGGATGACTCCTTAAGCTCGGTTTGCTCGTTCTCGCCAGACCTGGGCTCAAGGCCCCGGCAGCAAAGCAGGCAGCAGGTCAGTGTTTGCGTTTATTGTAGCGTTTGCCCCCGACGAGACGCACACCCGTATGTCAAATGACACAATAGCCCCATGCCACAGAGACGAGATCGACAGAACACGGCGCGCGCGAAGGGCGGCGCGGCCTCATCGCGCGGCACGGGGCGGCGCGGGGGCGCGAGCGCGAGCAAGCGGCGCGGGAACGCGGCCGCGAGCAGGCCGCATG
>NZ_JAAKEE010000011.1:0-69403 GCF_011038995.1 Adlercreutzia sp. ZJ242 | reverse complement strand
GAGGTCACCGCCCCGACCCGCCTGCGCGGGTCTGCGAGGGGCCCCGCCCGAGCCGGCGACAAGCCTGAGCTAGGGCATGCGCGACGCGCAGCCGGGATGACACCGTGTCAGCCGGGGGCGGGGCCCCACCTTCCCTGCATGATACGCCCGGGAAGGCGACTCCATGTTATATAGGATGACGCCGTGTCAGCCGGGGGCGGAGCCCCGCCTTCCCTGCACAATACGCCCGGGAAGGCGACTCCATGTTGTAGAGGATGACACGAGGAAGGGCAGCCTCGTCCGAGATGACATGAGGAGGGACAGCCTCACCCGGAATGGCAGGGGGTGGCCTCGCTCAGGATGACGCGAAGTTCTCTCGCTGGTTGCGTTGGCTTATGGACAAGAAAAAGCCCCCTGATGGGGGCTTTTTCTTGTGGGAGCTATTTTGTCGGGTGAGGTTCACCGGGCTGCGTCTGCTTGGTGACGTCCTCTGGCTGGTGTCTGCCCGGGCAGCGCCAGCCTGGCGTTACCCGAACGGCGCCTGCCGTCTGCCCGGGCCACCCGCCCGGCATCAGCCCGGACTTTTCGCTACGGCAGCAGGCCCAGCTTGTCGAGCTCTTCCTTCACGTCGCCCATGCCGTAGGCGTCCAGGCACGCTGCGGTGGGGCAGCCCAGCTGCTCGTCCCAGCCGAAGCAGCGGTAGAGCATGGTGAGGGCGGTCTGGAAGTCGCCCTTGTCCATCTTGTCGGTGCCCTCGGTGAACGCCTTCGCCGAGTCGAACGGCCACTCGGTCACCAGGTCGTGCACGCCGCGGAAGTCGTTGCAGCCCATCTTCCCGCTCGCGTCCTTCATGCCGCGCGCGGTGTTGGCGCGCTGCAGCGTCATGATGCGCGCGCTGGCCTCGTAGAGGTCCTCGGTGGTGACGTCCTCGCCGGTCACGGCCTTGAAGAACTTCGCCTCCAGGTCCAGGTCGCCGCGGTAGTCGCGCGTCTTCGACGGGCTCATGGCCATCGGCCACACCCAGTTGCACAGCGTGAGCGAGTCGTGCAGCACGTCGGTCACGATGCTCCACCAGGCGAAGTTCGCCTTGTTCTCGTTCATGGGCGTGTAGTTCTTGTTGGGGTCGATGGCGTCCGCGCCGCCCCACAGCTCGGCGGCGATCTGCTGCTTGAGCTCGAACGGCAGGCCGCAGCCCTGGAAGTTCACGGCGGAGTGGATCATGTCGTCGCGGTTGAAGATCACGTTGTAGAGCAGGCCCACCTGCCCGAAGCACTCGTGTGCGTGGTGCACCGGCCAGCCGCGGGGGCTGATCAGGGCCGATGCGGCGGTGTCGAACCACTGCATGTCGTTCCAGCGCTCGCACCATGTGGCAGGGCCGTACGCCACGTACGCCAGCTCGGAGTCGTTGCGCGCGATGAAGGGCAGCAGGTCGGCCATGAGCGACGGGTCGTTCTTCGAGAACTTCTCCCAGTCGAAGCGGGCGTACTCCTCGGGCGGCAGCACGCGCTCGAAGACGCCGGTGGCGTAGCAGTGCGCGATGTCGCGGTACAGCTGCGCGTAGTTGCACCACATGCCCAGATCGTCCATGATCGAGCCCATGACCTGGTTCCACACCAGGCTGTCCTCGGAGTTGCTCTGCACGGGGGTCTTGTCGCCCAGGAGGGGGATCATGTAGTTGAACGGGAAGTTCGCCACGCAGGTGTTGCCCGTGATCTCGTGGCCGCCGTTCTCGCCGCTCGCGGGCACGCGCATGTCGGAGTAGCAGTGGATGGGGCAGCTGTGGCAGCCGTTCATCTTGATGGTGTACTTCTCAGCCTCGGGGCCGTCGTCCTTGGTGGACTTCATGCAGCGGTACCCCACGGTGTTGATCTCGCCGGGCTTCGGCTCGCCGGTCTCGATGGGACCGCCCTCGGCGTCGGCCCAGAACAGGCCCTTGCGCGCCGTCCAGCGGGAGCCCTTGTCGTAGTACTCGGCCCACTCCTGCTGCGTGGAGGGCACCACGTGGTTGTTGTTCGAGCCGATGATCTCGCGCAGCATGTAGTCGGAGAGCTCGGCCACGGCCTGCGGGTCGGCCACGTTCACGCTGCCGGTGCCGCGCACCACGACCGCCTTGAGGCCCTTCGAGCCCATGACGGCGCCGATGCCCGCGCCGGCGGAGTGGTTGCGCGCGTTCAGGACGCACGCGTAGGGCAGCAGGTTCTCGCCGGCGGGCCCGATGGTGGCCACGCAGAAGTCAGCGCCCTCCTTGCGGTTGAGCGCCTCGGTGGCGGCGCGGGTGCCCATGCCCCACACGCTGTCGGCGGACTTGATGCGCACGTCATCGTCGTCGATGTAGAGGTAGACGTGCTCGTAGCTCACGCCTTCCACGATGATGGCGTCCCAGCCGGCCAGCTTCATCTTCGCGCCGAGCATGCCGCCGCAGTGCGCGTCGACCACGAGCTGGTCGGTGGAGAAGGTGGACAGCGAGCAGATGGTGGTGCGCCCGGCCAGCGGCACGCCCGAGGCCGTCAGGGGGCCGACGGCGAAGACGATCTTGTTCTCGGGGGCGAGCGGGTTGGTGCCGGCAGGCACTTCGTCGTACATGATCTTGTTGGCGATGCCCATGCCGCCGACGTAGGCCTTGTAGGGCTCGGTCGGCTCCGTGGTGATGGCGCCGGTGGACAGGTTCACGCGGAGGATCTTCCCCGTCCAGCCATATGACTTGTTCGCGTCGCGTTTAGCGTCAGCCATGGTTTACTCCAAATCTCTTCAGGTTGCCGGTGTTGTGTGACCCTGGGCAGCGATTCGGAGCGCTTGGGCAGAGTATGCCCGAACGGCTTTTAGCGGCATGCCCTCTTTGGGGGTAATGTGGGAAAACGCGAGGTCAGCTGGGAGGCGAAGGTAACGCGGCGTTGACGGGGGCGAAAAATCCCTCAAAAGAGGGTATGGCGCCGCGCGCGGGTTGGGCTAAGGTCGCTCCCGTTGTGTGACGGGCTGCGATGAGAGCTCCTTTGCGTCATGCCTGCGCGCGGGCGATGCGTCTCGGCGCGGGCAGGGTTCTTTTTTGAGAAACGAGGGGAGATCACGCATGTCAGAGAACAAGTATGAAGACAATGCCGTCGTCCAGCCGGAAGAGCGGCTCAACGATACGGCTCAGCCTGCCGACGCCAGCGGTTCCGCCGCCGGCCTTGGCGGCGATTCCGCCGGCCCCGCAGGCTCCGCCGAGCCCGCAGGCTCCGGCCAGTCCAAGACGTTCACGCGCCGCAGCGTGCTGGCCATGGCCGGCTGCGGCGTGGCGGGCCTGGTCGTGGGCGGCGTGCTGGCGTCATGGGGCGTGACCGAGCGGTCGATCGCCTCCGGGCGCATCGACATCCGCACCACGCCCACCAAGATGATCGTCACCGACCGCGCGCGCTGCTCCGGCTGCCAGCGCTGCGAGATGATGTGCACGTTGAAGAACGACGGGCGCGTCAGCCAGCACATCGCGCGCGTGCGCGTGTGGGACAACTACAACTACGGCGCCGGCATCGGCACGGGCGAGGGCTCGCTCGGCTCGGGCGGGGGCGCGTGCCAGTTCACGGTTGAGCACTGCAAGCAGTGCGCCGACCCGGCCTGCGCGAACTACTGCCCCGTGCACGCCATCTACGCTGACCCGCACTACGGCGCGCGCATCGTCGACGGCGAGGCGTGCGTCGGCTGCGGCATGTGCGCCCAGGCGTGCCCGTGGAACATGCCGCGCGTCGACACCGAGACGGGCATCTCCACCAAGTGCATCTCCTGCGGCCGCTGCGCCGAGCAGTGCCCCAACGGCGCCATTCAGTTCATCGACTGGCAGGACATCGCGCAGAAGATCATCGACCAGGGCGTCGTGCGCACCGTGACGCTCGTGGAGGCGTAGGGGAAGGAGCCGATCATGTCAGAGAAAACATTGACGAGGCGGACTTTCCTGGAAGCGGGCGCGGGGCTGGCGGCCGGCGCCGCCGTGCTCGGCGCGGCCGGCGCGGCGGGCATGGCGGGCGCGGCGCTCGACCCGGAGGTCGCCCACGCGTGGGGCGGGCCCGTGGTGACCACGGCGCACTCCCTGTGCAACGCCTGCTCGAGCAAGTGCGGCTTCACCGCGTATGTGAGGGACGGCGAGATCGCCCAGGTGATCGGCGACGCGGGGCACCCTTATGCGAAGGGCAAGCTCTGCGCGCGCGGCTACGGCTACCTGCAGATCGCCACTTCTGAGGACCGCCTGACCGAGCCGCTCAAGAAGAACGAGAAGGGCGTCTTCGAGCCCATCAGCTGGGACCAGGCTTACGCCGAGATCGCCGAGAGGGTCCAGGCCATCATCGACGAGGCCGGCCCGGAGGCGCTCGCCATGGTGCAGGACCCGCGCCCGTCCGGCAAGTACTACACCAAGCGCTTCATGAACGCGCTCGGCAGCGCGAACGTGTACACGCACGGCGCGGCGTGCAACCTGTCGAAGGAGGCAGGGTTTACGCAGGTCATCGGCACGGGGAACTACTCGTCCGACGTGGCGAACTCGAAGATGACCATGTTCATCGGCCGCAGCTACGCCGACGCCATCCGCCCGAGCTCCGTCTCCGCGCTGCAGAAGGCGCACGAGCGCGGCGCGCGCATCGTGCTCGTCGACCCGCGCTGCAACAACACCATCGCGTTCGCCGACGAGTGGGTGCCGATCAACCCCGGCACTGACCTGGCGCTTCTGCTGGGCATGTCGCACGTTCTGGTGACGCGCGGGCTCTACTACGCTGAGTACGTGGCGAAGAACGCGGTGGGCTTCGAGGAGTGGGCCGCCTCGCTTGCCGCCTGCACGCCCGCCTGGGCGGAGAGCATCACAGGCATCCCGGCCAGCACCATCGAGCGGCTGGCCGTCGAGTTCGCCGACGCGGCGCCCGCGGCCTCCATCGAGCCGAGCTGGCGCGGGGCGTTCGGCTGCTCGTACGAGAACTCCGGCGAGACGGCGCGCGCGGTGTGCCTGTTCAACACGCTCCTGGGCTGCTGGAACCAGAAGGGCGGCGCGCTCTTCACGCCGAGCGTCTCGGTGGGCAAGCTCGACGAGGCGAAGTTCCCGAGCGTGCCGAAGGTCGAGGCGAAGATCCTGGGCTCCAAGGAGTACCCGCTCTCGCTCTCGAGCATGGGCTCGAACGTCTACGCGGCGCAGCAAGCGCACGCGGGCGTGATCAAGGGCATGTTCTTCTACAACTCCAACATGGCGGCGGGCTACTCCAACACGGCGTTCCTCGCCGAGGCGCTCGGCAGGCTCGACCTCATGGTGGTCGTGGACGTGCAGATGTCCGAGACCGCCCAGCTCGCCGACTACGTGCTGCCCGAGTGCAGCTACCTCGAGCGCCTGGAGCTCCCCGAGTTCATCGGCGGCAAGGTGCCGTGCGTGACGCTGCGCGACAAGGTGCTCGAGCGCGTGCACCCCGAGACGCGCAGCTGCGACGAGATCTTCTCCGAGCTGGCGCGCGCGTGCGGCGTGGGCGAGTACTTCGACTTCACGGTGGAGGAGCTCGCCGACGCGCAGCTTCAGACGGTGGGCCTGTCGCTCGAGACGCTGCGCCAGGCGGGCGGCACGGCGTCGTTCCCCGAGGCGGCGTTCGAGTACGGCAACACGCCGAAGTGGAAGACGCCCACGGGCAAGATCCAGTTCACGAGCGAGGCGTGCGCGGCGGCGGGGCTGTCGCCGTACCCGGTGTGGGTGGAGCCCGCGGTCATGCCCGACGGGGCGGCGGGCACGCTGCGCCTGGTCGGCGGCAAGCAGGCGCACATGAGCCACACCCAGACGACCAACGTCGCCGACCTCATGCAGATCACGAAGGACTACGACCTCGACCGCGTGTGGCTCTCCGCCGACGTGGCGCAGCGCCTGGGCATCGCCGACGGCGACGAGGTGATCGTGTCCAACGAGTGCCACGAGGGGCGCGGGCGCGTCAAGGTGACGCAGCGCGTGAACCCCACGACCCTGTTCATGCCGAGCCACTACGGCTGCTCCTCGCCCGAGCAGCGCACGGCGTACGGCGTGGGCCTGCGCCAGATGGACTTCGTGCCCTTCCGCATCGAGCCGGGCTACGGCGGCATCTGCTCGCAGGAGGCGCTCGTCACGGTTAAGAAAGTAGGTGCATGATGGCACGCTATGGAATGTTGATCGACACGAAGAAGTGCATTGGCTGCTACGCCTGCCGCGTGGCCTGCCAGCGCCTCAACGGCCTTCTTCCCGACGAGAACTTCATCCGCTTCGAGGAGCGCGAGGAGGGCGTCTACCCGAGCGTGGCCGTGGAGCACGTGCCGCTGCAGTGCATGCACTGCGAGGACGCGCCGTGCGCGGCCGTGTGCCCCACGGGTGCCGCGCACATCGGGGCTGACGGCATCGTCGCCGTCGACCAGGGCCGCTGCATCGGCTGTTTGTACTGCATGGCGGCGTGCCCCTACCAGGTGCGCGTGCGCAACTCCGAGACGGGTGCGGTGGACAAGTGCCGCTTCTGCGTGGTGGCCGCGCACGAGTCGGGCACGCAGACGTGCAACTGCGTGGACGCGTGCCTCACCGACGCGCGCATCTTCGGCGACTTGGACGATCCCGGAAGCGAGATCTCCCGCGCCATCGCCGAGACGCACGCGGTGCCCATCGTGGCTGACCTGACCAAGACCAAAGTATTCTACGTGAGGTGATTGAGATGACGTTCGAACCTATCTGGGATGTCATTATCGCGTGTTACCTGTTTCTGGCGGGATTGGGCGGTGGCGCGTTCATCACCTCGACCTTCTTGAGGTGGCGCCATCCCGAGGCGGTGAACATGATTCGCATCGGGCGCGTGATCGCCCCGGTGGTCGTGATGATCGGCCTTGTGCTGCTGATGTTCGACGCCACGGCGGGCCTCCAGAACCCGCTGCGCTTCGCGCTGCTGCTCACCAACTTCGGGTCGGTCATGACCTGGGGCGTGGTGTTCCTCGGCGCCTTCATGGTGGTGTCGCTCGTGGTGGCGGCGCTCGACCTGACGCGGCGGCGCGTGCCGTTCCCGCTCGACCTGGCGGGCGCGGTGCTCGGCCTGTGCGTGGCGGTGTACACGGGCTGCCTGCTCGGCGTGTGCAAGACGTTCCCCTTGTGGAACAACGCGATGCTTCCCATCCTGTTCCTGGTGTCGGCCGTGTCGACCGGCATGGCGGCGGTGCTGGTGGTCGCCATCGTCAAGCACCCCGAGGAGTTCAACCGCGTGGGCGTGCTGAAGAAGTTCCACTTCTGCCTGCCGATCATCGAGCTCGTGCTGGTGGCGAGCCTGCTGTTCATCACGGCCAACGCGGCGTCGGTCGCGGGTTGGAACTCGGTCATGCAGCTGGTGGCCGGCGACTACGTGCTGGCGTTCTGGTTCTTGTTCGTGCTGGTGGGGCTCGTGGGGCCCACGGCGCTGGAGACGTGGCTCTTGTTCTTCAGCCCGCGCGAGTTCGAGGAGTCGCGTCGCGCGCACTGGATCAGCTTCGCCTCCGATGCCGGCGTGCTGGTGGGCGGCTTCGTCCTGCGCCTGCTCGTGCTGGTGGCGGCCCTGCCCGTGACGATGACGGTGCCGTGGCTCTAACTCCCGCGGCTCTCGCTCCTGGGAGCTTGGGCCTTGGGATCTAACTCCCGCGGCTCCGGCTCCCGTGGCTCTCGCCCGGCACCTGCGGCCCTAGCCCTCGCGGCTTTCGCGAAACGGCTCCCTCTCTCCTTGTCAGGCGCCCCGCAGCTTCGGCTGCGGGGCGCCGCTCGTTTGGGGCGGCGGCAGCGGGCTCGGACGTCACCAGCGGAAAGAGGTTGACAAAGCCCACTTAATAACTAGACTTTAGCATAGTGCAGCGGAGATGGGCGCATCTTCGCGCGGGCTTTCGCGCCGGATTCCGATTAGAATGAACGCATCACGAAAGAGGGAGGATGCATCCATGACCGTTTACCGCAACGTGGCCGAGCTCATCGGCCGCACGCCGCTCGTCGAGCTCACCAACTTCGAGAAGAACAACGACCTGGCCGCCACCATCGTGGGCAAGGTGGAGTACTTCAACCCCGCCGGCTCGGTGAAGGACCGCATCGCGAAGGCCATGATCGACGAGGCCGTGGCCGCCGGCAAGATCGACGGCGACACCGTGCTCATCGAGCCCACCTCGGGCAACACCGGCATCGGCCTGTGCGCCCTCGCGGCCATGCGCGGCAACCGCATCATCATCACCATGCCCGAGACCATGTCGGTCGAGCGCCGGCGCCTCATGCAGGCGTACGGCGCCGAGCTCGTGCTCACCGACGGCGCCCAGGGCATGAAGGGCGCCATCGCGCGCGCCGAGGAGCTGGCCGCGGAGATCCCCAACTCGTTCATTCCGTCGCAGTTCACGAACCCGGCGAACCCCGTCGCGCACGAGGCCACCACGGGCCCCGAGATCTGGGAAGGCACCGAGGGCAAGGTGGACATCCTGGTCGCGGGCGTGGGCACGGGCGGCACCGTCAGCGGCACGGGCCGCTACCTGAAGGCGCAGAACCCCGCCGTCCGAGTGGTGGCCGTGGAGCCGGCGGGCTCGCCGGTGCTCTCCGAGGGGCGCGCGGGCGCGCACGGCATCCAGGGGATCGGCGCGGGCTTCGTGCCCGAGACGCTCGACACGGACGTCTACGACGAGGTCATCGCCATCGAGAACGAGGAGGCCTTCGCCGCCGGCCGCGAGCTCGCCGCCCATGACGGCCTGCTCGTGGGCATCTCCTCGGGCGCGGCCGTGGCCGCCGCCGCCAAGCTGGCGCGGCGCCCCGAGAACGCGGGCAAGACCATCGTGGTGATCCTCCCCGATACCGGCGAGCGCTACCTCACCACCGCCATGTTCGACTTCGGTGAGTAGCGCCGAGGGGCGCCGAGGGCGGCGTCCCCGCTGACCCGCGCCCGCGCCCTGCCCCTACTCCTCGTACAGCCCTGCGAGCGCGCTGGTGAGCAAGGCGAGGTAGGCTTCGCAGCCTTTCTTGCCGGTGAGGTGGGTGCCGTCCCCGTCGAAGTACTCGTCGTGGTTGGCGCTCGCCGCGTACCAGTCGACGAGCTCGACGTTGTCGCGCTCGGCAGCGGCTTGCGCGAGCAGGGCGTTGTTGTCGGCCTCGAGCGGCTGGGGCGTGCGGATGTTCACGAGGAACACCCGCTTGTCGGCGGGCACCGCGTCGATCATCTCCGCGATTTGCTCAGACGTGGTGACGCCGTTCGTCCCGATGCTGAATACCACCACCGGCCCGTCCCAGCCCGCGTCGACGTGCTGCTGGTAGACCTCGGGCACGGCGCTGGCGTGGCGGCTGATGACGGCGTCGAGCGTGGCGTTCGGGAACGCCTCGCCGAAGTACCCGTAGCCGCCGTCGTCAGCCAGCGCGCGGCTCACCGAGTCGCCGATCATGAGGAAGCTCGTGTTGTGCGCCTTCTCCTCGGGCGTCTCGCCGGGCGTCTCGGCGAGCATCTGCTCGACGGTCAAGGGCTCCTCCTCCGCCCCGGCGTCGGCGCCTGCCCCTTCCTCGCCGCCGTCGCCCAGCTGCGCCTGGGTGGGGTCGACGCCCTCCTCCATGAGGTAGCCGCCCGTCTGCGTGGCGGTCGGCGGCACCACGACGCAGCACGTCACGGCGGCCAGCAGGAGCGCCGCGGCAGGACCCGCCTGCAGGGCGTGCTCCTTTAGGCTCTCGACCCACGTGACCTCGCCCGCGCGCACCTCCTTCACCACGCGCCCGATGGCGCCGTGGCGGATGGGCGTCTCGACGAAGTAGTACGAGAACGCCGAGACCGCCACGATCACCGCGACTTGCCCCAAATAGGCGTACCACGGCGTGGTGCCCGTGAAGTTCTGCGGGTTCATGAGCAGGAGCAGCGGGTAGTGCCACAGGTAGATGCTGTAGGAGAGCTTGCCCACCCACACGAGCGGGCGCAGCGCGAAGAAGCGCGCCACCAGGTTGGCCGGGTCCACGAGCGCCAGGATGAGCACGCCGGTGAGCAGCGACAGGACGAGGATGCCGCCGTAGTACAAAAACGGCGAGTAGCCGCTGACGAAGGCCATCATGGCGAGGATGCCCGCGAGCGCCGCTGCGCCTAGCGCGCCGACGAGCTTGCGCTGCGAGGCGCCGAGCGCTCGCCGCCCGCGCCCGCACACGCGCGCCGCGGGGAACTCAAACGCCAGCCATGCACCTATGAGCAGGGAGAACGCACGCGTGTCGGTGCCGTAGTACACGCGGCTCGGGTCGCCCTGAGGATCGTAGAGCACGCACATCAGCAGCGCCGAGACGGCGCATGCCGCCAGGATGCCGCGCTGGATGCTCTTCTTCCTCACGCGGTGGCGGAACAGAAGCAGCAGCACGGGCGGCCAGATGAGGTAGAACTGCTCCTCGATGGCCAGCGACCAGAAGTGCGTGACGGGGGAGGGCGCCCCCATGGCCTCGAAGTAGCTGAGGTCCTGGAAGACGTACCACCAGTTGGTGAACCAGAGCAGAGCTGCGACCAGGTCGTTCCGCAGCTTGGTGAGCATGTCGGGCGCGAACACGGCCGTGAGCACGGCGGTGCCCGCCAGCACGAACGCGATGGCGGGGAACAGGCGCCTCACGCGGCGCAGCCAGAACCGCGGCAGGTTGATGGTCTTGCTCTCGCCCCACTCGCGGATGAGCAGCCCCGTGATGAGGTAGCCCGAGAGCACGAAGAAGATGGTGACGCCCAGAAGCCCGCTCGGCAGGAAAGCCGCGTCCATGTGGTACAGCAGCACCGCCGCGACGGCCAGCGCGCGCAGGCCGTCGAGGGCGGGTATGTAGCGTGACTTCGAGCTCATGGCGAAGGCAATCCCCCCAGCGATTCTTGATGTTAGCGCAAGCTCTTATTCTACACGTCGCGAAGGGGAAGACAACGCTTGTCACAAGGTTGTTGCTACTCGCTTCGCAGGGCCTCCACCGGGTCCTTGCGGCTGGCGCTGCGCGAGGGCAGAAGGCCGGCGACGAAGGTGAGGAAGACGCTGATCAGCACGAGCACCGCGGCGGCCTGCCAAGGCAGCTGCGCCACGTCGGGCACGTCGAACAGCGCGAGCACGATGGCGCTCGCGGGGATGCACCCCAGCGCGGTGATTCCCACGCCGAGCAGGCCTGACACCAAGCCCTCGATGATCGTCTCGGCGTTGAACACGCGCGAGATGTCGCCCTTGCTCGCGCCGATGGCGCGCAGGATGCCGATCTCCTTCTTGCGCTCGAGCACGCTGATGTAGGTGATGACGCCGATCATGATGGAGCTCACCACGAGCGAGATGGCCACGAACGCGATGAGCACGTAGCTGATCATGTCGATGATCGTGGTCACCGAGTTCATGAGCGTGCCCACGATGTCGGTGTAGGTGATCGCCTTGTCCTCGGCCCCCTCGGCCTTCATGCGGTCGTTGTACGCGTCGAGGATGCTGATGATCTCCTGCTTGCTCTCGAAGTCAACGGGGTAGATGTCGATGCTGCTCGGCTTGTCGAGGTTCGCGTACCCCAGCTTCGCCAGGTTGTTGTCGAAGGAGTGCTCCTCGGTGGTCATCGTCGACATGATGAGCTCGGTGAGCTCCTCCTCGCTGAGGTTGAGCTGGAACGCGTTGGCGAACGCGTCGGCGTCGATGCTCATGGCGGTGGCCATGTTGGCCGAGAGCTGCGCCATGGAGCGCTCCATGGCTGTGCCGACCTGCTGCTCGAGCGTGCTGGCCATGCTGGTCATCATCACGGTCATGGCGTTCTGCAGGTACGCCTGGACGGCCGTCTGCAGCTGCGCCTGCAGCTGGGTGGTGATGGCCTGCTGGATCGCGGGGACGAGCTGGGCCTGCAGCTGCGCGCTGACCAGGTCCTGCAGCTGGGTCTGCAGCTGGGCGGCCAGGTCGGCCTGCAGGCCGGACAGATCGATGCTGCCCGCGACGGCGGCCTGTATGACGTCTTGCTGCGTGGCCAGGTAGTCGCTCAGGGCGGTCTCGTAGTCGCCGTGGTACTGATCTTTGTTCGCGGCAATCCATGACATGAACCCTTGCATGACCTTGCCCAAGGAGGCCGACAGCTTCGCCGTGTCGACCTTCACCGCGTCGCTGTTGACCTTGAGGTCAAGCCCGCTGAGGTCGAGCTTCAGGTTGCTCAGGTCAAGCCCCGCGCTCGGATCGATCTTGATGCTCGACGTGTCGAAGGGCGGCAGCGACGTGGGGTCGATGCTCACGCCGGACAGGTCGAGCGACATGTCCGACATGCCGGCGGAGAGCTTGCTCTCGTCGATGCGGAAGGCCGACTGCAGCGCGGACTCGTCGACGCTGAACATGGAGTTCATGTCGAAGCCCGACTCGCCCTCGCCTTCCTCCTCCTCGGCGAAGGTCTTGCCGTTGAACACGTCGACGTCGGGGTCGGCCAGCTGGTCTTGGACGATCTGCGTCGCGGCGGCCTGCTCGATCAGATGGCGCGTGAGCTCGGGCGTGTAGAAGATGCCCGAGGAGAGCGCGGTGGCCGTGGCCTCGGGCCGCGGCTGCACGATGCCCGAGATCACGAGGTCCTCGCCGCCGTTCACGAGCTCGGTCATGAAGGCGTCGTCATCGGACTTGTCCACCCACACGTCGTAGTCGGCGTCATAGCGGTAGAAGTCGGCGGCGTTCACCAGCTTGAAGCGCATGGCGAGGATGTCGTCGTAGGTGATGTCGATGTCCTCGAGGTCGACCACGACCTCCTCCTCGTTCATGAACTGGTCCACCATGCCCTTGAGCTCCTCGGGGTCGCGCAGGCCGAGCACGTAGGACAGAAAGTCACTGATGTTGCCGTTCGCCGTGAGCACGAGCACGCACTCGTTGTAGCGCTCGGGCCAGTGGCCGGCCACGACGTCGTACTGCCCCTCCACGATGGAGGAGTTGCCCATCATCTCGGCGAACATGTCGGTTGACATGGACATCGACATCAGGCTGTTGCCCGCGTAGGCCGACGACCCCATGCCCATCGACGAGAACGACGTGTCGGGGTTCACCTGCCGCACGCCGCTCGAGGTGTCGGCGTCGAAGATCTGCGGGGTGACGTTGTAGCCGTAGTCGATGGAGCTCGTGTGCTGCTCGATGCCGCTCTCCCCGCTGTCGAGGTAGGACTTGAGCGAGGCCAGGTCGTTGCTCGCGATGCTCGAGAGCATGCGCGTGATCATGGGCGTCTCGCCGATGGAGCCGTCCGCGCTCCCGCCATCCGCGGCCGCGCCTTCGCCGGCGCTCGCGCCCTCGTCCGCGCCGCCTTCGCCTTCTGCGCCCGCGCCGTCATCGCCGCCGGCCATGTTCGACACCATCATCGACGTCATGTCGAGGCCGGTGGACATGATCTGCAGCGGGTACACCGACAGCGTCTCCTCCTCGACCGACTTGATGTAGTTGTTCACGCCGTTGGCCAGGGCGAGGATGGCCGCGATGCCGATGATGCCGATGGAGCCGGCGAAGGCCGTCATGATGGTGCGGCCCTTCTTCGTCATGAGGTTGTTGAACGACAGCGACAGCGCCGTGAGGAAGCTCATCGAGGTGCGGCGCACCTGCTTGCTCGACAGGCGCATGTCCTCGGGGCCCGGCTCGAAGGGGTCGGAGTCGCTCACGATGACGCCGTCGGCCAGGTTCACGATGCGCGTGGCGTACTGCTCGGCGAGCTCGGGGTTGTGCGTGACCATGACCACGAGGCGGTCGCGCGCGATCTCGGTCAAGAGGTCCATGATCTGGACGCTGGTCTTGGAGTCGAGGGCGCCCGTGGGCTCGTCGGCGAGCAGGATCTCGGGGTCGTTGATGAGGGCGCGCGCGATGGCCACGCGCTGCATCTGCCCGCCGGAGAGCTGCGAGGGCTTCTTGTTCACGTGGTCGGCGAGCCCCACCTGGGCGAGCGCGACGCGGGCGCGCTCGCGCCGCTCGTCGCGCGACACGCCCGACAGCGTGAGCGCGAGCTCGACGTTGGCCAGGATGGTCTGGTGCGGGATGAGGTTGTAGCTCTGGAAGACGAACCCCACGCGGTTGTTGCGGAAGGTGTCCCAGTCGCGGTCCTTGTACTGCTTGGTGGAGATGCCGTCGATGATGAGGTCGCCGGTGTCGTAGTGGTCGAGCCCGCCCACGATGTTGAGCATGGTGGTCTTGCCCGAGCCCGAGGGGCCGAGAATCGCCACGAACTCGTTGTCGCGGAAGGAGACGGACACGTCGTCGAGGGCGACCTGCGTGAAGTCGCCGGTGGTGTACTCCTTGTGGATGTGCTGAAGCTGAAGCATGCGCGCGCCTTTCGTTCGTAGCGCTATTGTCCCGCATGTCGGCGCGACGCGGAAGTGACATGCGTCACGTGTTCCGGCGGGCGCGGCTGCGGGGCGGTCGTTTCTCGAAGGGTATTTTAGTTGCTAAAGTGAGAGGGCCCCGGCGCGGCGGCAAAACTCCACAAGCCTTGCGCGCGTCTTGGGTGCGCGCAAGGCTTGTGACGTGGCGCGTTGCGCTCGCGCGGCCCCTCCCCAGATCTGCTTTCTTTGCGGCAGGGGGGAATAGTCCTCCCGTTCGCAGCACGGCGGCGCTATGATGGGCGCGTACGCAAACCATGAGCTGCATGATCAAGGAGGAACATCCCCATGGACGCACGTGTCTACGAGCTTATCAACGACCAGATCAACAAGGAGCTGTACTCGGCTTACCTCTACCTGTCCTTCGCTGACTACTACGAGGACGAGGGCCTCGACGGCTACGCCAACTGGTACATGATCCAGGCGCAGGAGGAGCGCGACCATGCCCTCATCTTCCGCAAGTACCTGATCGAGAACGGCGAGAGCGTGAAGCTGCTCGCCATCGACCAGCCCGACAAGACGTTCTCCAACCACCTCGAGCCGCTTGAGGCGGGCCTCGAGCACGAGGAGTACGTGACCTCGCTCATCAACGGCATCTACGCCGCCGCCGTCGAGGCGAACGACTACCGCACGCAGAAGTTCCTCGGCTGGTTCATCGACGAGCAGCTGGAGGAGGAGGACACCGCGCGCGACATGATCGACAAGATGAAGCTGTTCGGCAACGACTCCCGCTCCCTCTACGAGCTCAACCAGGAGTACGCGGCCCGCGTCTACTCCGTCCCCTCGCCGCTCGCGGGCGAGTAGGCTGCGAGAGCTGCGAGGGCCGCGATGCCGCGGCGCTTCGGCGCTTGACAGGCGCGTGACGAAAGGCCGGGCTCGCCCGGCCTTTTCGGTATGATGGGGCGTTGAGGAAGGCTGCGCGGCGGCGTGCGGCGCGGCTCGTGGCGGCCGGCGGCGCGAAGCGCGGTGCGTGTTGGTCGGAGGTGCGAAGCGCGGCACGCGGCTGCTGGGGCGATGCGCGGCGGCTGGCGGCGCGGATGCGCGAAGGACGCGGGAGGTGCGAGCATGGAGCAGGCGCTTTTGTGGGCGGCATGCGGAACGGGGTTCACGTTCCTGATGACGGCGCTCGGCGCGTCGACGGTGTTTCTGATGCGCGGGCGCACGAGCGCGATGGCGCAGCGCGTGTTCCTGGGGTTCGCCGCGGGCATCATGATCGCGGCCTCGGTGTGGTCGCTGCTCATCCCCGCCATCGAGCAGGCCGCCGAGACGGGCGGCGAGGCCATGAGCTGGGTGCCCGCCGCAGGCGGCTTCGTGATCGGCGTGGCGTTCCTCATGGTGCTGCACGCGGCGCTGCCGCACCTGCATCCGGGCGCCGCGTCACCCGAGGGCCGGCCCTCGAAGTGGGGGAGGCCGACGCTTCTGTTCACGGCTGTCACGCTGCACAACATCCCCGAGGGCATGAGCGTGGGCCTGCTGTTCGCCATGGCGGGTCTCACGGGCGACGCGGCGACGTTCGGCATGGCCACGGCGCTCGCCGTCGGCATCGGCATCCAGAACGTGCCCGAGGGCGCGGCGGTGGCGCTGCCGCTTCTGCAGGAGGGCATGAGCGCCCCGCGCGCCTTCCTGATGGGAGCGCTCTCGGGCGTGGCCGAGCCGGCGTTCGGCGTGGGCGTGGTGCTGTTCGCGGGTCTGGTCATGCCGTTCATGCCGTGGATGCTCGCCGCGTCGGCGGGCGCGATGATGTACGTGGTGGTGGAGGAGCTCATCCCCGAGTCCCACCTGGGCGAGCGCGAGGGAGCCGGCCTGCGGGCGAGCGCCGGGACCCTCGCCGTGATGGCCGGCTTCCTCCTCATGATGGTCCTTGACGTGTCCCTCGGATAGGGAGCGGGGCTGCAGCGGAAGCTCAAAACAGCCAGCTTGAGCTGATGTGCGGCGAAGCGACAATGCAGAGAAGCCCACCGCATATCGCGATGGGCTTCTCTGTCGTCAGGGCTCTCGGGCGAAAATCGCGCGCGACGCAGGCGAACGAGGCTAGGACTTGTCGGAGCCTTCGCCGGGGTTCTGGGGCGCGGGCTCGGCAGCGGGCTGCTCGGCAGGCTGCGGGATGATCGCGGGCGCGGGCTGCGGCTGTGCGACAGGCTGCGCGTAGGGCTGCGCAGCAGGCTGCGCGACGGGCTGCGGGACGCCGTAGGCTTGCTGGTAGCTCGTCGGCTGCGGCGCGGGCTGCGCGTAGGGCTGCGCAGGCTGGGGCTGGCCGTACTCGGGCGCGCCGTATCCCGGCGCCGGGTACCCGGTAGGCGCGCCGTACCCCGGCATGGCGCCTGGCGCGGCGTATCCCTGGGCGGCGCCGTATTCCGCCGGCGCGTTCTTGGCCTTGTTGGCGTAGATGGCGGCGATCACCATCAGCACGCACGTGATGAAGCGGCCGCTGAGCAGCGCCGCCACGGCGCCGGCGATGCCCCAGCCGAACACGCGCCCGAGCTTCTCGCGCACGTCCGCGCCGCGCAGGCCGATGATGCCGGCTGCCAGCGTCACCGCGGCGCACAGGATTCCCCAGACCAGCGTCACGGCGCCCATGATCAGGCCGAAGTTCGTCCAGCCCATGAGCTCTCTCTCGTCGAAGCGCTCGTCGAGGTACCCGTCATGGTAGGCGTCGTACCCGTGGGCGGGCATCGCGTGGTCAACGTGGCCGAGCGAGTAGCCGAAGATCTCGGAGCTGTGCTCGTTGACGAAGGCTCCGCCTGCGCCGAGCGCGAGCAAGCCTATCACGCAGCCGATGAGGCTGATGGCGGAGAAGACGATGACGGCGATGCTCAAGCCCTTGATGACTTTGGAGTGATTGGTCTGCATGCAGGTTCCTTTCGAGAAGGGGATATGAGCCAGTATACTAAAGCCGCCGCCGGGAAACGCCCGGCGGCTTGTCGATAACATAGGAAGAAACGCAGGCGCCATCTCGTGACGTCGGCATGGGGGCGGCAACGACCGCCAGCGCCCGCGCCTGGCGTTCATGAACCCGGAGCTCACCTTCACGCTGCCGGCGTTCCAGACGGCCGCGGGTCTCACCGACATGTTCTGCCACCTGCTCGAGCGCTTCTTCGACGACGTGGGCGCGGTGCCGGTGACGGACAACCTCAACCTCTCGCTCATGAGGACCGTGCGCGCTGAGGCGCCGCGCGTGCTCGCCGACCCCGAGAGCTACGACGCGCGTGCCAACGTCATGTGGGCGGGCATGCTCTGCCACCAGGGCCTCGCCGGCGTCGGCCGCCACGAGGACTGGGCCACCCACGCGCTTGAGCACGAGCTGTCGGCCTTCGACACCTCCATCACGCACGGCGCGGGCCTCGCGGTGATGTTCCCCGCGTGGATGGAGTACGTCTACGACGCGAACCCCGCGCGCTTCGCCTTCTACGGGCGCGAGGTGTTCGGCCTGTCCCCGACGGGGGACGCAGAGGCTGACGCGCTGTCGGCCATCGACGAGACGCGCGCGTTCTTCGCGTCGCTCGGCATGCCCACCACGCTTGAGGAGCTCGGCATCGGCGAGGAGGAACTCGACGGCGCGCTCGAGAAGATGCTCCCCACGTTGCGCGCCAACAAGGGCGAGGTCTTCGGCAGCTTCAAGAAGCTCACCGCCGACGACGCCCGCGCCATCTATCGCCTCGCGCTCTAGCGAATACGCATGCAAGGATCGCGGAGATGACGGCAATGAACATGGTGAAGGGGATAACCTTGTAGAGGCTCGAAGCATGAGCACGCTCGACACGATGCCCAAGTCATCCTAATGCCAGATATTTGAGAAAACGTTGCGCCAATTGGAGAGCCACTCGCCGATTGGCGCAACGCGACTATTTCTAAGCAGGAAACCTGGAGATAGGCAATAGGATCTCATAGGGGAGTAATGCTCCTCGATGGCGGGTCTCGGGTCTCTGCGAAAGGAGGTTTGCAATGGAGAGCACAGTTAAACTGAAGAAGGTGTTCTCGTTCGCCCTGTGCGGACTTTTTGCAGTCGCAATGGCGATGAGCGCAGCTGGTGCCGCTTTTGCTGGCAACTGGCAGGACAAGTACTACGCTGTCAGTTCGAGCGGGCATGGTTACACGTGGACACCTTCCGAGTACAAAGAGGACTACACTTCATCATGGAACAACTGTCGTGGTGCCAGCGGAAATCACAATGCACAGATCGGCGCCCAGGCTACCAATGGTGGAACGGTTAACTTCGTGAGCCCGAAGTACGCTTGGTGGATCAACAAGGCTGATTATATGCTGAACAACGTTAAGGAGAGAGGATACTCGTGGGCCACGCTGTGGATCGACGGTCCTGCTTACGTGTATGCCAACGGCTTCTGGAGCCCTGACAGCATCTAGCCTCTCTGGTTGTAGCCTTTAGTCCGGGGATGGCGGTAGGTTTGAAAAAACGTCGCCGATCCTCTGCATAGGGCAACCGTGGAATTTATTGATAGGAATACGGAGACCTAAGGCCCGCATCTACAAAAAGGCGCGCAACCTTCGAGAGGCCAGCGCGCTTGCCATGCTGATGATGAGAAAAGATGTGGGGGACATGCCAAGAACATTTTTAAGGAAGGCAGTGATCGCGCTTGTTCTCGGGATCGCGTCGCTCGCCCTCGGAGCCTGTGCTTCTCCTTCAAGTCAAGATTCGGAAGAGCCTTTCGCTCCCAAGGCGTCTACGCTCGACAGCGCGGGGCTGTACGGCCCCGGGGAGACTATTGAGGCGGGGGGAATTATTGCCGGAGGCAAGGATCAGCCGAAGGGCGAGGAGGTGTCTGTCGGCTATCCATCGATCATGAGGATGACGTCGCCTCCCGAAGGAGTGAGCGTTTCTGACTTCAAAGGCGGTGCGTTTGACGAGTCGTCTTCGGAAGCTATGGAAGAACAGCTCGGTTTCGCGCCCGGGCCCGAAGGCTCGCTGCCATCGGGGTATTCATACGTCGTCGTGGAGTTGGCGGTGTCGAACACAGGTAGCGCAACAGTTTCTTACGATGTGAGCCAAGGTCGGTTCATCGAAGTCGACGAAGCCGGCACGGTGTCCAATGTCGGGACGAACGACCCTCTCTGGCATGACGCATGGGAGGGAGGTAATTTGAAACTGTACTGGATCGTTGACATCGAGGCTGGTGCGACGATCGAGATAAAGCTCCTCTACGTCCTGCCAGATGACGCGATCGATGACGAGAGGCTCGCATACTTGGTTGATCCGGGGGGCGCGAACGGCGAGGAGGGCTTCGTCGGCCTCAAGGCGTTCGATGTTGCTGGGCAGATTCGAGAGTAGGGAGAGCGTCATGAAGCTGGAAGTCAGAGGACTCGTCAAGGTCATTAGGGGGACAACCGTCCTCGACGACATCAACCTCTCCCTCGAGGGAGGACGCGTATACGGTTTGCGCGGGAAGAACGGATCAGGCAAGACCATGCTCATGCGGGCAATGGCAGGACTCATTTTTCCCACGGCGGGAGAGATTGCTATCGATGGGAGAATCCTTGGCCGGGGCGAGTTTCCCCCGAGCGTGGGTATCATGATAGAGAACCCCGCGTTTGTGGGGAAGTACACGGGCTTCCGCAACTTGAAGTACCTCGCGGGCATACGCGACGAGGTGGGCGACGAGGAAATTGAGCTGGTTCTTGAGGAAGTGGGGCTCGATCCGCGGGACAAACGCGCTTTCAGGAAATACAGCCTGGGCATGAAGCAGCGTCTCGGCATTGCGTGTGCCGTCATGGAGAACCCTGACTTGCTGTTGCTCGACGAGCCCATCAACGCGCTCGACCCCGCTGGCGTCGAGATGGTGCAGCGAATCGTTGCTCGGCAGAAGGAACGCGGCGCCTTGGTTGTGGTCGCCTGCCATGACGCCGAGGAGCTCGATGGCCTTTCTGACGAGATATACCTAATGGCAGAGGGGCGGATTGTCGGTCATGAGGACTGTGGGGGCGATGCCGTATGAGGAGGGCGATTCCGATTATGGCGGTGGCTGCCTGTGTCACCATTGCCGTTCTGTGCGGCTTCAGGATCGAGCAGGTGAACTCAGCTTATCCCCAGCGGCATAGCTATGTTTACTCGGCTGGGAGCGAGGCGGTCTATGCCGGCCAGAACTCGTCAGGTGAGGAAGTCGCTCGGGGCTCGATCACGGTGAGGGCGCTGAGCTTCCGGTCAGTGGGGTACGGGCGCATCAGGGAGATGGTCCCGGGTTATACGGACTCGTCGATAGAGGAGGGAACCGCTTCAGACATGAGAGCGCTTTTGATCGACTTGGAGATTGCCAACACTTCTAACGACGTGGAAAGGGCGCACGTGCGTGACTACCACGTTGAGTCCAGCGCGTGGATGAATGGGTTGTATGCGCCTTTGTACATGAGCATCAACGATGATCCTTCTACGATAGTCGAGCTGGAGCCCGGTGAGAAGGTCGAAAGGACCCTTGTCTATCTGATTTACGACACGCAGATGAACAGCCGGGGTGATTGGGAGAGAGTTGAGCAGCGAAGCTACTCTCTCGAGCTGGCCTTGTATCCCGACAAGTACTCAATTGATCTGGGAGCGCCGGACGTTGACAGCGGAGAAGGAGATTCGGCATGGTCTCGGTAGAGCTGAGGAGGGCGTTTGCAAACAGCCTGTTCGTCATGGCTCTCGCCATGGGCTTCGCCCTTGCCATCGCGCAGCTTGTCACGGTCGTCGTGCCGTACGGCTTGGGCGAGGAATGGGCGTTCTGGCGTGTAGGATCCAAAGGAGCCTATCCAAACTCCGTCTTCGGTTCGTGGATGGGCGCTACGCCTTTTTCCATCTGGTCCGTGCTGTACTTCTTCGTGCTGCCCCTCATCGTCTGCCTGCCTTATGCCGACAGCTTTTACACCGACGTGAAAAGCGGCTATGCTGCGAACGTTGTGACCAGGGGAGGATCAGGTCGGTACTTCCTGTCGAAGACGCTCGCCGTGTTTCTGACGGCAGGGGCGGTGGGCGTTGTACCCCAGCTCGTCAATCTGCTCGGCACGGCGCTTCTCGTGCCGATACTGCAGCCTGAGCCCACTGCCGGAACGTTTTTTGTCTCGCCGAGCGCGATGCTGGGGGACCTCTTCTATGTATCTCCTTGGCTCTACGTTGCGTTTTTCATGCTGCTCTGCTTTGCTGTGTGCGGCCTTGTAGCGTGCTCGTGTCTCGTGTTTTCACATCTGGTGTCCAACCGGTTTATGGTGCTCGTAGCGCCTTTTCTGGTGTGTGCCATCTCCTTCTTCGCATTAGGCGACACGGCAGGGTATTCTCCGATAAACCTCTTGAACCCAGCGCAGCCTTACGCCGTCGAGCTCCCTGTCGTGCTGATCGTAGTCGGGATGCTCGCGCTTCTTGAGGTAGCGTCCCTGGTGTGGTGGTGCCGCTGTTATGAGGCGCTGTGAGGAGGGTGCGTGCGGGGTGCGTAGGCCCAGGTCTTGGGGTGTTCGCTCACCTTTGTCGCTATGACCTCTCCGTGGGGTTCTTTTCTAACCGGGGAAAACTAATCATGGCCTTTGCCTGCGTCGTCTCTCTCGCGGCGATGTTCTTTGCGGCTCTCGAAGCTGTATCGGGGTACGCAGGGGCGACCGACTCTGACGGGCTTCCTGGCGGGTTTGGCTTCGTCGACGTGCTCGCGTATTTCTTCGCGGGATCAGACTACTACCACATTGATGACAAGGTTCCATTTGTGCTGCCTATCAGATGGTTGATCCAGCAAGTGCTCATCGCCGTCCTCGTCGGCCATTACACCGTGCGAGATTTCGGCGGGCAGGCTTTCCAGGTGTTCATGAGGGTTGGTGGTAGGCGTTCGTGGTGGCTGTCGAAGTGTCTGTGGGTTGTTGCGACGGTGATCGTCTTTTACGTTGTAGAATCGGTTGTTGCTCTGCTTGCGGCCGCCTTTGGAGGGTTTGGGGCCATGGGCGATGTCGAGTCGATCATGGTACTCGGCTTCCCCTTACCAGCTCTGGATGCGGGCCAGATCGTCCTGCTTCTGCTGCTGCCCATAGCCCTATCGCTTGCCCTATCGCTTGCGCAGGTTGCCCTCTCTCTCGCCGTTGGACCCTTCATGGCATTCGCTTTCGTGATCGTGTTCGTTGCGGCTTCGGCTTACTTCGGTTCGCCGTTGCTCATAGGGGACTGCTCGATGATGGCGCGCAGCTCCTTCGTACAGCAGGGAGGCGTGGAGGCGGTCGTGGCCCTTTCAGAGTGCGTGATCGTCGGAGTGACTTCCGTGATTTTGGGAGGGATGGTGCTTGGACGCAAGGACATGATCGATGGGCAGGATCGGGCTCTGTGAGAGGAGGAGCTATGATCGGGAAACTCGGATCTTGTGTCAAGACAGCTGCTCCCGCGTTTAGGGCCGCTCCTGTCGTCATGGCATGCTGCATCTTCGTGGTGGTGTCCGCGGCCTTCGTCTCCTGCGCGGAACAGACGACCTATCTCTTGGCGAACGGACTCAGGCCCGGCTACCTTGACAGCCTTGTCTGGCTTTTCTCGTCGCACAGGGGCATCCCCTTGCTGTGGTGTGTCGCACCGGCTGCGCTCATGGTATGGCTGACGGTCGCCAGTTCCAACCGCCAAGGGGTAAGTTGGGCTGTTCGCCATGGGAGCGCGCGTGAGCTGTGGGTCGAGGATGTTGCGGACGCAGTCGTAGGGGCGCTTGTCTTCGCTGTGGCGACGGTGCTGTCGGCGTGCGCGGCAGCTGCAGTATTCTCGGGAGATTCGGCGGCAGACTTTGGCCCCCACGGGGTCTTTGCTGCGGTGACCGGGCAGGTGCCGGTGGAGCCCTTGGATACCGCTGCCGTTATCGCCGAGGCTACTGCGCTGTCGATTCTCGTTCTCGCCGTGTTCGGAACTGCGTTCCAGTTCGGAAGGCTGCTGCTGGGCGGTCCCGCCGTGCCGTTCGCCGTCTTGGTTTTGCTAGGTCTTCCGGCTGTTCATGGCCCTCAAGCGTTCTTCATAGAGGTAGCGCGACTGCTGAGCTTGGACGTCGATCCGAATGGCGTCACGAACCCCCTTTCACTTCCCTTCTACGTGAGCTCGGTGTTCTACGGCTCATGGCTGCCGGGTGCTGGCCATGGCCTTTGGCTGCAGGCCGCGCTCTTCGCAGCCCTTTTTGTCATGGGCGTTCTAGTCGCGTCGCGCAAAGATCTCCTGCGCTCGTGACGGTCCCGCAGCCTAGCGCACTTTCTCCACGAGATTAAACAGCGAAGGCTCCCCTGACAGGGAGGCCCACGCCTCGGCGTCGGTCGAGTCTGGCAGTTGCGACAGACAGGCGCGGTACATGTCCTCGAAGCCCTCGGCGGGATCGAACCCGTAGGATTTTGCCTGTGACGTGCCGTCGGAGAATGTTGCGGTGGCGATGACGGTGACGCCTGCGAGCCGCTTGGCATCGCAGGAGGCGAGTAGTGTCTCCATCCCGTCCGCGTCATCGGTTTCGTAGAGGCTATCGAATTTGCTTCTCTCCTCGTCGTCGAGCACGTAGTCCAGCCTGATCTCCCTCACGACTGGTTCGCCGTCGTTGAACGGAATCGCGAACGACTTCGACGACTCCTCTGCGAGGGATCCCTCGCTCCCTTGACCGCTCTTCCAACTTCCATAGGAGACCCCCTCGCCCTCTATCGAGTACTCCACTGCGTCCACGTTTCTGCCGATGACGGTCATGTCGAAGACATAACACCTGCTGACGGCAACCACGTCCCGACTCACCGTGTCAGTTGTCGCATCGTACAGGTATCCCGCGCTGGTGCGCGAAGGGTAGAACTTCTCAAGTCCGATCCCCGCCGAATCGTCTCCTGATCGCGACGGCTCTTCCGCATAGGCGACGAGTGAGAAGGAATTTCCGGAGAGGGCTGCTCCTATCCTATCGGGTATGCAAGCGCCGAATAGAAGTCCCACACCTGCGATGATGGCCAAGCATGCGACGAGAACCGTTCTCCATGCCGGTGAGGGGACGATTGCGCCGCCGCTGGGCTTTCGTGGGGGGATGCGCCTTCGCCTCGGAGCGTTCATTCTCCTAGCAGACGGGGAATCATTCTTTGCTTCGGGCCTGTTCGGCAGTCCGAGAGCCTGTCTCGTCCTGCGCTTCAGCTCATCGCTTGCCCTCACGTTCTCCTCGATGCGTGCGTAGGCCCGTCTGAACTCGCCTTCATTCATCGCCTGCTCCTTCCAGCGATATTCGGAGCGCCTTTCGCGCCCTGTGGAGATGCGACCTCACGGTCGCTGGCTTCTCGCCGATGATCGAGGCTATCTCCTCTGTCGAATAGTTCTCGTAGTAGTAGAGGTGTATGATGGTTCTCCTGATCGGCGGCACAAGCGCATCGATTGCGCTCTCAAGGGGCGTCTTCGACAGGTGTGGATCCTCGTCTCTTGTGATTGCGCTCTCCTCGTCGAGGATCGCGGTTGGCCTTCGTTTACGGAGCACATCATAGCAGCAGTTGACGGTGACCCTTATGAGCCAGGCCTTCAAGTGCTCGTCGCTTTCTATGCGAACCTTCGACCTCAAGAGCCTCATGAACACGGTTTGGAATACGTCCTCGGCATCGGCTGTGTTTCCCGTGAGGCGTTGGGCGACCCTCATGACGGTGTCGCCCCAGGCGTCGATGGCCTCGTTGACGTCAACGTCATAGGCGCTCTTTCTGTTGAACAAGCTCAATCAACGCTCCTTTGAAGCGAATACGTGCCATGAGTCGAATTTGCTGTGACGAGCGAAGGAGGGCGTCATGGTGGGGTGACAACGCGGCATGTCCGCATTTGCGAAGGACTCAAATGCGGACGTAGCGATCATGCCCTTAAGGCCAAGAGGAGGGCCTCACGCCGATGTCAGCATGCTCACGTGCGATCGACCAGATGGAGGTTGTAGATGTTGTCCGGCTCCGGGTATCGCTTTCCAGGCTCCAGCTGTTCGCAGCCAAATGCCTTCTCCAGAACTCTCTCGGCAAGGCCCTCGGGAACCTTCGTTGACTCCATCATCCTAATGTAGTCTTCGAGCCATTTGCTCATGATGCGCTCCTTCCCACTCGCGTGTCTAGAAGGAATACGTATGAAGGCTCGATTATGTTGCACCGATGCCAAAAAAAACGCAATTTGCCCACCCGCTGCTCCGAAATCCGCGGAGGCCATAAGGTGCTTCATTCGCGCTACGCGGGATAGCACCAGCGGTTGTGCACCTTTTGGCTGTCTTTCTGCATCGATCGGCGTTGAGTTCTCGAGAATGAAGGAGACGACTCTCTTTCTGAGGCAAGGAGTTGGCTTTGCTCGCTACATCATCTTGTCGTAGAGACGAGGCAAGATGCGGAGACTGTGAGAGAATGGAGCAAATGGCCTGGTGTTTGGCACTAAAGATGGCAATCAACCTTTGAGAAAACGGGTTGTCAAAACTAGTTTCCAAATCTTGCCAAAACTGGTAGCAAGAATTTGCCAAAACTAGTATCATCGCAGATCAGTAGCATAATGCCAGCAGGACGAACCTATCGGAAGCAGGAGCAGCCATGCGCGAATACCTTCCCCGGGTTTACGACGGGATTCTCCGGCAGCGCGTCAAATCGAAAGGTGCCGTGCTGATTGAGGGACCGAAATGGTGCGGAAAGACGACGACGGCTGAGCAAATTGCTCGAAGCGTCGTGTATCTCCAAGATCCCCGAACGAAGACGCAGAACCTGCGCCTAGCCGAAATTGCGCCGCGGGAACTTCTGAAGGGAGAAGTTCCTCGACTCATCGACGAATGGCAGCTCGCCCCTCAGCTCTGGGATGCGGTGCGCTTTGAGGTTGATCAGCGAGACGACTTCGGCCAATTCATCCTGACGGGCTCTGCGGTTCCAGCCGACACGAGCTCAATAAGTCATACGGGAACGGGGCGAATCGCCCGCTTGAAAATGCGGCCGATGAGTCTCGTCGAATCCCGTGATTCGACGGGCGCCGTCTCGCTGGAAAAGCTCTTCGGGGGAGAACGGGTTCCCATTGTGCGCGTCGAATCCTCGCTTGAGCACATGGCATTCCTTCTCTGTCGCGGCGGATGGCCCAAAGCCGCCGGTCTCAATGCAGAGACGGCGCTCCTGCAGGCTCCGGACTACCTGGACGGAGTGGTGAACTCCGACATCTCCCGCGTGGACAAGAAAGAGCGCGACCCGCGCATCGCTCGCGCCCTGCTGCGATCCTACGCGCGGATGTCAGCGTCCCAGGGGAAAGTGACCGAGATGCTGGCGGACGTCAATGCGCAGGGTGTCGCGGCGAGCGAGAGCACGATCCGCGACTACGTCAAGGCGCTCGGCCAGATATTCGTCATCGAGGACTTGCTTGCGTGGAATCCCAACCTGCGGTCGAGAACAGCGATTCGCACCGCTCCTACGAGGCACTTCGTCGATCCGTCCATCGCGGCCGCCGCGCTCTCCGTTGGGCCGGGAGACTTGATGGCTGACCTCAACACGTTCGGACTTCTGTTCGAGAGCATGTGCGTTCGGGATCTTCGTGCGTACGCAGACGTTCTCGGCGGTGACGTCTACCACTATCGGGATCGCTCGGGGCTTGAGGCTGATGCAGTCGTTCATCTGAGAGACGGCCGCTACGGTCTTGTGGAGGTCAAGTTGGGAGGAGACACGCTCGTCAACGAGGGCGCGAAGAGTCTGCTTGCCCTCCAGAAGAAGATAGACGTCGGCAAAGTCGGGTCGCCCTCGTTCCTTATGATTCTCACGGCGACGGGCGACTACAGCTACTACCGAGAAGACGGGGTGTATGTGGTGCCTCTCAATGCGCTCGCTCCCTGATCTGCTACGTCCGGGAGGTGCTCTGCTTGGGATGTCGCACCCCTTTCCTTCATGTTATAGTCAGAGAATAATCTGGCTATTCCATTGACAAGGAGCGGCTATGGAGGCGATCTTT
Organism: Adlercreutzia sp. ZJ242; assembly: GCF_011038995.1. Classification (NCBI taxonomy): domain Bacteria; kingdom Bacillati; phylum Actinomycetota; class Coriobacteriia; order Eggerthellales; family Eggerthellaceae; genus Adlercreutzia; species Adlercreutzia sp. ZJ242. The sequence goes on along the minus strand of NZ_JAAKEE010000011.1, from coordinate 42,292 downwards.
CCCATCACGGCTCTCACCAAGCAGCAGGCCAAGGTCAAGAAGGCGGCGAGCGAGGACATCGTCCGCATAACGGAGAACGGGGCGGCCGCATGGATCTTCGCCTCCGAGGAGGCGTTTGAGCGCAGGGTGGAAAGCGCTGTCGAAGAGGCGCTCTGCGAGGCGTCGGTCGCCTCGGTGGTCGCCCGAGGGACGCGCGACTACGAAGAGGGGCGCTACGTCGTGGGGACTGACGCCGCGCGCGCGAAGCTGGATGCCATGCGGGTTTGCGACGCTAGTCGTTGCCGCCTACGATGCCGTTGACTATCCCCGACACGATGGAGATCACGATGGCGGCCACGAACCCGCTGCCGAAGGTGGCGATCTCGAAGCCAACGTTGAACAGGCCGTTCGCCAGCCAGGCGGAGAGATAGAGCACGGCGGTGTTCACCACGAGGTAGAACAGCCCCAAGGTGAGCACCGTCACGGGCAGCGAGAGCACCTGCAGGATGGGCTTCAGCGACATGTTGATGAGCGCGAGCACGAGCGCCAGAAGCGCGATGCTCGCCCACGAGTCGCCGCCCAGCACGTCGATGCCGGGCACGAGCCACACGGCGGCGGCCACGGCGACGGCGGTTACGATCCAGCGGAGGATGAAGTTCATGGAGCTTCCTTTCGCGAAGGGGTTTGGTCCACTATAGCAAAGTGATGTGAAAGCTCCTTGCGCGAAGCAGCGCGGTAACCGATGTGACAAAATGGTAAGCATGGAAAAGAAGAACGCATCACAACGCAACAGCAAGCGCCCCGCGGCGAGCACGAAGGGCAAACACTCCCAGGCCAAGGCGCCGGGTGGCAAGCCTGCGAAGGGCAAGGCGCCGAAGGGGGGCGCGGGCAAGCCCAGCGCGAAGGCCGCGAAGCACGCGGGCGCGAAGGCGCCGAAGGCGGGACCTGAGAAAGCCAAGGCGCCGGGCTGCAAGCTCTGCGCGGTGTTCGGGCGCTGCGGCGGCTGCAGCCTGCTCGACATGCCCTACCGCGCGCAGCTTATCGAGAAGCAGCAGCTCGTGATCGACCTGTTCGCGCCGCTCGCCGACCTCACGGCGCTGCGCCCCATCCTCGGCATGGACGACCCCTTCCACTACCGCAACAAGGTGGTGTCACCCTACGCGCCGGGCCGCAAGGCCGCCGCGCAGCCGCGCCGCGGCAAGGCGGCCGCGCGCCCGCAGGCACGCCGCGAGATCCTCACCGGCATGTACGCCAAGGGCACCCACCAGCTCATCCCCACCGACACCTGCGCGCTCGAGAACGAGACGGCCAAGGCGATCACGCTCGCGGTCCGCGACCTCATGCGCCGCTGGGACATCGCGCCCTACGACGAGGACACGGGAGAGGGCTTCATGCGCCACTGCGTGGTGCGCGTGGGACACTCGAGCGGCGAGGTGCTCGTGACGCTCGTGACCAACGACGACGAGTTCCCCTCGTCGAAGTCGTTCTGCCGCGAGCTCGTGCGCCGCGCGCCGGCTATCACCACCGTGGTGCAGAACGTGAACACGCGCCAGACCAACGTGATCCTCGGCGAGAAGGAGCGGGTGCTCTTCGGCCCCGGGTTCATCCTCGACGAGCTGTGCGGCCTGAGCTTCCGCATCTCGTCGCACTCGTTCTACCAGGTGAACGTCGCGCAGACCGAGGTGCTCTACCGCGAGGCCGTGGCGCTGGCCGACCTGCGCGGCAGCGAGACGGTGATCGACGCCTACTGCGGCACGGGCACCATCGGGCTCGTGGCGGCGCGCGCCGGCGCCGGGCGCGTGATCGGCGTGGACAACGTGGAGTCGGCCATCCGCGACGCGCAGCAGAACGCACGGCACAACCGCATCGACAACGCCGAGTTCATGGCGCTCGACGCGAGCGCGTTCATGGCCGCGCTCGCCGTGAAGCGCGCAGGGGACGAGCGCGAAGGCGGCGCGGCCCTGGCGGACAGGTCCAACGCGGTCCCGGCGGACGCTTCCGCAACGCTGGCGGGCGCTCCCGCCGACGACCTCGTCCTCATGATGGACCCGCCGCGCGCGGGCTCCACCGAGCGCTTCCTGGACGCGGCCGTGCGCCTGGCGCCCTCGCGCATCGTGTACATCTCGTGCAACCCCGTCTCGCAGGCGCGTGACGTGGCGTACCTCGTAGAGCGCGGCTACCGCGTGGAGGTGGTGCGGCCGGTCGACATGTTCCCGCACACCGACCACGTGGAGTGCATCTGCAAGCTGGTGCGCGCGTGAGGCGTCCTGCCCGGGGGTTCTGCGGTTTCTGCGGTTGAAAGTGAGAATTGATCATGGGTGAAGGAAAAGCAAGCGAAACCATCGCGGCGCGCGTGATCGAGCAGGCGCGGCGCACCATGGCCGACCACGCGCTGGCCGGCCCCGACACGGCGGCCCTGCTCATGGTGTCGGGCGGGTCGGACTCCACGGCGCTCGCCTACGTCGCGTCCGAGCTGCGCGCGCAGGGCGCCCTCGGCGCGCTCGCCATGCTGCACGTGAACCACAAGCTGCGCGGAGAGGACGCTGACGACGACGCGCGCTTCGTGGCCGAGCTCGCCCACGCGCTCGACATCCCGCTGTTCCAGTGCGAGATCGACATAGCCGCCGAGGCTGCGCGCACGCACGAGAACGTGGAGGCCGTGGCGCGCCGCGAGCGCTACCTGGCCGCGAACGAGGCGCTGCGCTCGATGTGCCAGCACGAGGCGTATCCGCTGGCTGACGGGCGCATCTTCACGGCGCATACCGCCGACGACCGCATCGAGAGCTTCTACATGCGCTCCATCGTGGGCACGGGCCCCGGGGGCTTCCGCTCCATGCGCTACCGAAACGGCCCGGTGGTGCGCCCCATGCTCGACCTCACGCGCGACGAGCTGCGCTCCTACCTGCACGAACGCGAGCGCGCAGGGCAGCGCGCGGTGTGCGACGCGGCCGGCGAGCTCTGGCGCGAGGACGCCACCAACGCCCACACCGACCGCTTCCGCGCCTTCGTGCGCCACAACATCGTCGCGCGCGCGAAGGAGTGGGACGAGCACATGCCCGCCACGCTCATGCGGTCGATGAACCTCATCGCCGACGAGGACGACATGCTTGAGGAGATGGCCGCGCGCCTGGTCGAGGAGCAGGTGGCGTGGGCGGCCCAGGACGAGACGTGGGGGATCGACCTCACGGAGGGCTTCGTGCTGCAGCCCGGCTTCGGCGCCTCCCCGCGCCCGCTGCAGCGTCGCGCCGTCCGCCAGCTGCTGCTGCGCATGCTGGGGGCCGAGGCGCGCGTCGAGGCCGCGTCGGTGGAGGCGGTGCTCGACGGCTTCGACGCGCAGACGGGCGCGCCGGCCGGTGGGTACGTGGCCAACATCCAGAGCGACCTGGCGGTGAGCGCCAACAAGCAGGGCGTGCGCGTGGAGCCCATGGCGTACTTCCGCGCGCGCCGGAAGAAGAGGGACGCGAAGGCTGAGGGGGACGCGAAGGCGCAGAAAGACGCGAAGGCGCCTTCGGGCAGCAGCCAGAGCAACTAGACGAGCGATCGTGAGGAAAGACATGCAGGACAGCCAGACAACCGACCAGATGACCGACCAGCCGAGCGAGCAGGCGGCCAGCCAAGCAGCCAGCCAGGCAGCCGATCAGGCAACCGGCCAGGCCTCCGACCAGGCAGCCAGCCAGGCGAAGGGCGCCTCCGCCGCCGAAGCCGCCCCCGCGTTCGAGGTGATCCTCGCGAGCGGCAGCCCGCGGCGGCGCGAGCTGCTCGAGCAGGCGGGCGTTGCGTTCACGGTGCGCACGCCGGTGACGCCGGTGGACGAGTCGCTCGAGCCCGACCTGGCCGCGCAGCCCGAGGAGGCGTGCAAGAAGCTCGCCGAGCGCAAGGCCGGCGCCGTCATCCAGGAGGTGCTCGCGGAGGACTACACGGGCATGCTCATCGTGCTCGGCGCCGACACCATGGTGGTGAAGGACGGGCAGATCTTCGGCAAGCCGCGCTCGCTCTCCGACGGCAAGCACATGCTGCGCGCGCTGTCAGGCGCCACCCACGAGGTGATCACGGCGGTGTCGGTGTGGATGGTGGCGGCGCCCGAGGCCGAGAAGGTGTCGCTCGGGTTCCGCACGTTCGCCGACGTGAGCCGCGTGACCTTCCGCGACCTGACCGACGAGGAGATCGCCGACTACCTGCGCTGCGGCGAGTCGTTCGACAAGGCGGGCGCCTACGCCATCCAGGGCGAGGGCGCGTCGCTCGTGGACCGCTACGAGGGCTCGCTCGACACCATCATCGGCCTGCCCGCCGCCCGCCTCGTGCGCGAGTTCCCCGACCTGCTCGCCGCGCGCTAGCCGGCGGCCACCTCTCCTCCGGCCGTTCGCAAGCTACCCGGCGGCCGCGCGCTCGCCGGCGGCCGGCCGTTCGCCTGCCGCCCCTCCTCCGCCACCTGCGGGGGAGGGGCCGCACGTTCGGCTTCCTCCCCCTCCCGCATTCAGGTGCCCCCGGCGCATGGCGCTTGCCTGCATATTGAAGTTTGAGCAGGGTGCAACTCGCCCTCTCAACGTGCCCTTTTCGTGGTATGATCATGGGTAACGCAATAAAATGGGGAGAAGACCACCAAGCGGGGCGATGCGCGCTTGCAGCGTGCGCAGCGCGTGCGGCGTCGCCGTGGGATCCGGCCGAGCGAAAGGAACTGCCAGGTGCGCGCTGGTTCGCAATCGAATCGTCAACGGGGAGGGGGCCCCGCATGCTGAACGTTGCTCCCCAGAACAAGAAGAAGACCGTGCTCGTGGTCGACGACTCGATGTTCAACCGCGAGCTGCTCGTCGACATGATGGGCGACGAGTTCAACGTCATCGAGGCCGAGAACGGCAAGCAGGCCATCGCCGCCATCAGCAACCTGGGGCTGGGGATCTCGCTCGTGCTGCTCGACTACGTGATGCCCGAGATGGACGGCTTCGCGGTGCTGTCGGTCATGCAGAAGCGCGGCTGGATCAAGGACATCCCCGTGGTCATGGTGTCCACCGAGAACGACCCGGCCTACATCGAGCGCGCCTACGAGCTCGGCGTCACCGACTTTCTGGCCCGCCCCTTCGACATGAACATCGTGCGCCATCGCGTGCGCAACACCATCATGCTCTACACCAAGCAGCGCATGCTGGCCGGCATGGTGGCTGACGAGATCAACGAGCGCGAGCGCGACGTCAACCTCATGGTGTCCATCCTGAGCCACATCGTCGAGTTCCGCAACGGCGAGAGCGGCATGCACGTGCTGCGCGTGCGCATCCTCACCGAGATCCTGCTCGCCCACGTCGTGGCCAAGACCGACGCCTACCGGCTGTCCCCGGACGACATCTCGATGATCTCGATGGCCTCGAGCCTGCACGACATCGGCAAGATCGCCATCGCGGAGGAGATCCTCAACAAGCCGGGCCGCCTGACGAAGGAAGAGTTCGAGATCATGAAGACGCACGCGGCCGTGGGCGCCGAGATGCTCGACGACCTTCCCGCCGGCAAGGACGAGAAGCTCGTGAGGGCGGCCTACGAGATCTGCCGCTGGCACCACGAGCGCTATGACGGCCGCGGCTACCCCGACGGCCTGAAAGGCGACGACATCCCGCTGTCCGCCCAGGTGGTCGCGCTGGCCGACGTGTACGACGCGCTCACGAGCGCGCGCGTGTACAAGCCCGCCTACTCCCACGAGAAGGCCGTCGCCATGATCACGGGAGGCGAGTGCGGCGTGTTCAACCCGCTGCTCATGGAGTGCTTCCGCGAGAACGCCGACGACATCCGCGACCAGCTGGAGAGCGTTTCGCGCGACGGGCAGGGCGGCTTCGGCTCGAGCTACACGGCGAGCACGCTGATCGGCATGCCCGAGGACACCATGACGAGCCACACCATAGACCTGCTCGACTACGAGCGCATGAAGTACAGCTTCTACGCCGAGATGTCCAACGAGGTGCAGTTCGAGTTCACGCGGGATCCCGCCATGATAGTGGTGTCCGACTACGGGCGCATCAACCTGGGGCTTCCCGAGGTCATACCCAACCCGTGCAAGGACGGGGCGCTCCTTGACATGATCGGGGAAGAGGGCATGGACGAGGTGCGCCGCCGCCTGACGGCCGCCGTGCCCGACGACCCCATCGTCCACTTCGAGCTGTGCGGCGTGGTGCACGGCGAGACGCGCTGGTTCTCCGTGGTGGCGCGCACGCTGTGGTCAGACGGCGAAGAGCCCGTGCTCACGGGCGCGATCGGCAAGCTCGTCGACGTGCACGACCAGCGCTCGCTCATGCTCGACCTGCAGTTCAAGGCGTGGCATGACTCGCTCACCGCGCTGGCGAACCACGCGTACGCGCGCAAGCTGGCCATCGAGCGCATGTCGGCGTACCCCGACAGCATGTTCGTCATGCTGATCGTCGACCTGGACCACTTCAAGGAGGCCAACGACACCTACGGGCACGAGTTCGGCGACCACGTGCTGCGCTACTTCGCCGACCGGCTGCGCGCGAGCGTGCGCGAGGGCGACTTGGTGGCGCGCATCGGCGGCGACGAGTTCCTCGTGTTCATGCGCTGTGACGTCGATACCGACCAGCGTCACCTTGCGGAGCGCATCCACCGGTTCATCCGCGGCGAGTACGAGGGCTTCCCGATCTCGTCGAGCATGGGCGTGTCCTGCTCGGTCGTCGTGGGCGATGACTACGACGAGATGTTCCGCTATGCCGACCGCGCGCTCTACCGCGTGAAGCGCTCGGGCGGCGGCGCGGTCGCGTTCTGCGTTGACGAGGCGGACTTCCCGCACGACCATTCGAGCCTGTCCCCCATTGACGAGCCCACCATCGAGAACCTCGAGAGGCGTGGGGGGGGGTCTACCCGATGAAGAGTAAGAAGAGACCTGGCGGCGCGCACGGCGCTGCCGATGAGAAACAAGGAGTGAGATCATGACCCTGGAAACATGCTATGCCATGATGGGCGGCGATTTGGAAGGGGTGCGCGGGCGCCTGCGCACTGACGACCGCGTGGCGAAGTTCGTGGGCATGTTCCCGCACGACGAGACGTTCGCCACCCTTGAGAGCGCCTTGGGGGCTGGCAGCCTGCCCGAGGCGTTCCGCGCGGCCCACACGCTCAAGGGCGTGAGCCGCGATTTGGGCTTCACGCCGCTCTTCGAGGTGTCGGACGCGCTCGCGAACGTGCTGCGCCCCGCCAAGGACGGCGGAGAGGTCGACGTGGCCGCGGCCGAGCAGCTGATGGGGGACGTGAAGCGCGCCTACGAGCTCACGCTCAAGGCGCTCGCGACCATCGACGAGTAGTCGAGCGAGCGAGCAAGCAGGTACGCAAGCAAGTAGGCGGGCAAGCAAGCAAGACCGAGGTGGCGCCCGGGCTTCCCCCGCGGGAGGCCGGGGGCGGGGCGCCATCGCGCAAGATAACTTCGACAGGACGGGAGAAGAAGGTTTCTCATCATGAAAGGTGATGAAAAGAAGGAGCTCCGCTGGCGCATCGGCATCGCGGCGGTCGCGGTGCTGTGCGTCGTGGCGGTCATCGGCGCGTTTCTGGCGATAAACTACCAGCGCACGATCGCCCAGAACGAGATGTTCCTCGAGGCCAGCACGAACCAGGTGCTCAACCGCCTCGACAGCGAGTTCGAGTTCTCGCAGCAGAGCCTCTACCTGTCGCGCGTCATCTTCGAGGAGGCCCAGCCGCAAGGCGCCGAGGCCATCTGCAAGGAGTTGGCGTTCCTCGAGGCGGGCACGCCGTTCGAGTTCCTGGCCTTCGAGTCGGTCGACCGCACCACGTACAACTCGCGCGGCAAGGTCAGCGAGGCTCCGCCGCGCAAGGTGCAGGTCACCCGGTCGGGCGTCAGCACGCTTCTGGACGATCGGATCGGCGAGGGGCTCAACATCGTGTTCTACGAGCCCATCTACAACGGGGACGAGTACGTCGGCGTCCTGTCGGGCGTGTGGAGCAACGACCTGCTCGAGGAGGCCATCTCAGCCACGTTCTTCAGCGAGTACACGTCCACCTACCTGTGCGACTCCGACGGCACCGTCATCGCGTGCTCGAGCCAGTTCGTGACGGTCTCCTCCGACAAGCTCGACATCTCCTCGGTTGACAGCACCGAAGGCGACACGGTCGGCGAGATGCAGGAGTCGCTGGCGCGCGGCGAGAGCGTGACGTTCTCCTACGAGTCACCGCGCGGCCTCGGCCTCGCCTACATGGTGAAGCTCTCCGACCACGACTGGACCCTGGTGCGCACCTATCCCGCCAACATCAACGCCTCCTTCGTGGAGAGCGCGAACATCATGGGCTTCGCGGCCATCGTGGCGATCGTCGTGGTGTTCGCCGTCCTCGTGGCGATCATCATAGTGCGCTCCTCGCGTGCGAACAAGGCCATCACCATCGAGAAGGACCAGTTCAGGCGCGTGACCAACGCGTCGTCCGAGCTGTTCAAGCGCTTTGCGATCCTCGATTTGGAGAACGGCATATACGAGTACATCAAGGGAGAGGACCTCGACGGGCGCCTGCCCATGCGCGGCGAGCTCGAGGACTTCTCGAACTTCTGGATCAGCCAGGCCGTCTACGACGACGAGCAGGAGAAGGTGCGCGAGATGATCGGCTCCTCGGTCATCAGGAGCAACTTCGACGACGGCGTGCGGATCCTGCGCTTCGAGTACCGCGTCAACTTCCAGGGCGAGACGCGCTGGCTGCAGCCGTCCATGGTGTGCCTGCGCCGCACCGCGGACGGGCGCGCCGCCAGCCTGCTGTACGCCGTGCAGGACGTGACCGTGGTGAAGGAGGAGGAGGCGCGCGCCCGCGAGGCGCTCGAGGACGCCTGCCGCGTCGCCGACCAGGCGTCGCGCGCGAAGAGCGACTTCTTGGGCAGCATGAGCCACGACATCCGCACGCCGATGAACTCCATCATGGGCCTCACGGCCATCGCGACCATGCACATGGACGATCCCGAGCGCGTGAAGGACTGCCTGCAGAAGATCACCGTGTCGAGCCGGCATCTGCTCGGCCTCATCAACGAGGTGCTCGACATGGCGAGGATCGAGAGCGGCAACATCGGCCTGTCCGAGGACGACTTCGACCTGCCCGAGGCCGTGGAGAACCTGCTCACCATCATCCACCCGCAGGTGTCGGCCAAGCACCAGCACCTGAAGGTCGACATCTCCAACGTCACGCACGAGCACGTGGTGGGCGACTTCATGCGCCTGCAGCAGGTGTTCGTGAACATCATGGGCAACTCGGTGAAGTTCACGCCCGAGGGCGGCACCATCGGCATGACCATCAGGGAGATCCCGTCGCGCATCGGCGGCTGCGGGCAGTACGAGTTCACGTTCTCCGACACGGGCTGCGGCATGAGCGAGGAGTTCGTCAAGCGCGTGTTCGACCCCTTCTCGCGCGCCAACGACAACCGCGTCACCAACGCCGAGGGCACGGGCCTGGGCATGTCCATCGTGAAGAGCGTCGTCAGCCTGATGAACGGCACGATCGACGTGAAGAGCAAGCTCAACGAGGGCACCACGTTCACCGTGACGGTGCATCTGAAGCTGCGCGAGGTGGACGCCGAGGACACGACGGCGCTGGCCGACCTCAACGTGCTGGTGGCCGACAACGACGAGACGGCGTGCGAGGGCGCGTGCGAGCTCCTCGAGGAGATCGGCATGAACCCCGAGTACGTGCTGTCCGGCGACGCCGCCATCGCGCGCGTGAGGGAGACGTACGACACGAGCGACGAGTTCATGGCGGTCATCCTCGACTGGAAGATGCCGGGCAAGAGCGGCATCGAGACGGCGCGCGAGCTGCGCCAGATCCTGCCCGACCACGTGCCGATCATCATCCTGTCGGCGTACGACTGGATGGCCGTCGAGCAGGAGGCCCGCATGGCCGGCATCGACGCGTTCGTGTCGAAGCCGCTGTTCAAGTCGCGCCTGATCCACGTGATGAACAGCCTCCTGGGCGAGGCGCGGCACGAGGACGCGCGCGACCACACCGACCTTCTGCGCGAGGCCGACTTCTCCGACAAGCGCATCCTTCTGGTGGAGGACAACGAGATCGCGGCCTCCATCGGGCTCGACATCCTGTCGTTCACCGGCGCTGCGGCCGAGTGCGCCGAGAACGGCAGGGTGGCGATCGAGATGCTGAGCGACAACCCGCCGGGCTACTACGACCTGATCCTCATGGACGGGCAGATGCCGGTCATGAACGGCTACGAGTGCGCCCACACCATCCGCTCGATGGGCCTGTCCGGACGTCCCGACCTCGCGTCGCTGCCCATCGTGGCGCTCACCGCCGACGCCTTCGCCGACGACGTGAAGCGCGCCCTGAACGCGGGCATGAACGCCCACATGACCAAGCCGCTCGAGATCGACGCCCTCATGAAGGTCCTCGCCGAGTTCTTAGGGTAGGGAAAGAAGAAGGCGGGCGCGATAGTCGCGCCCGCCTTCTCTTCGCTTCAGCTGCCCTGAGCGGCTTGTCCTACAGTCCCTCCACCTCGAAGCGCTTCGCAAGCGCCTCCTGGTGATGCCCGTACTGCAGGGCCACTTCCTTCGCCACCTTGCCCGCCTTCACGAGCTCGAACAGGCTCTGGTCCATGGTGCGCATGCCCTCGGCCCCGCCGGCGGCGATGGCGCTGTCGATCTGGTGCGTCTTCGCCTCGCGGATGAGGTTGCGGATGGCGGTGTTCGTCACCATGATCTCGAAGGCCGGCATCACACCGCCGTCGATCGTGGGCACGAGCTGCTGGCTCACGATGGCGCGCAGCACCATGGACAGCTGGATGCGGATCTGGCGCTGCTGCGAGGCCGGGAACGCGTCGACGATGCGGTCGACCGTGCTCGCCGCGCCCGAGGTGTGCAGCGTCGAGAACAGCAGCTGCGCCATCTCGGCGGCGGTGACGGCGGTGCTGATGGTCTCCTGGTCGCGCATCTCGCCGAGCAGGATGACGTCGGGGCTCTCGCGCATGGCCGAGCGCAGCGCCTCGCCGTACGTGGCCACGTCGGTGGGCACCTCGCGCTGCGTCACGATGCACGTGCCGTGGCGATGGATGTACTCGATGGGGTCCTCCATGGTGACGATGTGCCCCGTGCGCTCGTGGTTGAGCTTGTCGATGATGCACGCGAGCGTGGTGGACTTGCCTACGCCGGCCGGGCCCGTCACCAGCACGAGGCCCTTCTGGAACTGCGTCAGGCGCAGCACCTCGTCGGGGATGTGGAAGGCGGCGGGGTCGGGCAGGCCGAAGGGGATCACGCGGATCACCGCGCCGTACGACCCGCGCTGGCGGAAGATGTTCACGCGGAAGCGGCCGATGCCCGCGATGGCGAAGGAGAAGTCGTCGTCGTGGTTGGAGCTGCGCTCGAACCCGTCCATGCTGCGCCCGGAGACGGCGTAGATGCTGCGCACGATCTCCTCGGTGTCGGCGGGCATGAACGGGGCGATGTCGAGGCGCACCTGCCGGCCGCTCGCCTCGTAGGTCAGAGGAAGGCCGGCGATGATGAAGACGTCGGACGCGCTCACGTCCACCATGTCCTTGAGCAGCTGTTTCAGTTCCATGTTTTCTCCTATCGTGATTGAGCGGAGCCCGACCACAGCACCTCGCCAGAGCCGGCTTCATTCCATTGGGTAGTGGCGCGCCACTGAGAGATCTCGTAGGTGGCGTCAGGGCGTATGGTGAGGACCACCGAGAGCGTGCGCCCGCTGTCGCAGGCGAACTCGACGCAGGCTTGGCTGCCCTGCAGGGAGGCGCCCTCGTAGCCGCTGATGACGTCTTGCACGGCGAGCAGGGCGGCACTGGCGAGGTCGCCCTCGGCGCTTGCGCTTGCGCGCACGGCGGCGAGCGCCCCGTCGACCTCGGCGACGAAGCTCTGCGCGGCCTGCTCGTTGACGTAGGTGTCGGTGGTGAAGCGCGCCTGCTTCTCGGCGGCGCTGTAGGCGGCCTGCGCCGTGGTCACGGCGAGCACGGCCATGACGGCCAGGCACAGCACGATCACCAGCGAGAACAGGCTCACCGGGCCGATGCGCACCGACCCGCCCTGCCCGGCGTGGGGGTTGCTGCTCATAGCGTCACCTCCTCGCGCGTGTCGTTCGCGGCGCTCGCGGTGGGCGCGGCTTCGCCGGCAGGGCTCGCGGCCTCGCCTGCGCTGCGCGCGTCGCCCGCGGCGTTCGCTGCGCTCGTGAGGGCTGCGGTGCTCGTGAGGGTCGAGAACTCGTCTGTGACAGAGAAGCTGGAGAAGCTCACGGCTTGCGCGGCCCTGCTCGCGCGCGCGGCTGCCGCCTCGTTCGAGACGTAGCGCGCCGTGTCGAGCTCGTAGATCGCGTGCCCGTCGCGCGAGACGGTGATGTGCGCCTCGTAGAGCACGCCCGCCTCCTGCGCGTGCTGCTCGACGTCGCGCGTGAGCTGGAAGCCCTCGGCGACGCCCGTGCTCGCATTCGCACCTGCCGCGCCCGTGCCCGCCGCGCCGCGGCTTGGCCCCGTGGGGTCGGCCGCGAACGCCTCGGCGTCGTTCGACGCGAGCACCGCGGCGTACGACAGGTCGTCGGCCGCCGCGCCGCGCTCGTAGGACGACACCATGAGCCCGGTGAGCACGGCCAGCGAGCTCATCATGAACACGAGCAGGAACAGCGCCTCCACCACGAACGCGCGCTCGTGGCGCGTCCTCTGCTCGGCAGGGCGGGCGCGGCGGCGCATGCGCTCCAGGTTGGCGACCGTCGCGTCGTACTGGTCGTACTGGTCGTATTGGACGTCAGGCATCTTCAGGCACCTCCTCGCACGCTGCGCAGGGCGACGCACGCGGAGCCCTGGTCGGTGTAGATGGTCAGGAGCCCGTTGCGGTACTCGAAGTCGAAGCGGCTCGACTCGACCACCTCGCGCGCCCGCTCAGGCGTGAACGTCGAGCCCGCGCGCGTGTACTCCTCCATGACGTACCCCTCGTACCAGTACAGGCGCGTCTCGTAGGTGCCTGCCTCGAGGTGCTCGGTCAGCACGAGCGCCGGGCCCTCGGGCCCCTCGGCCACGCCCACGGCGTCGGTCACGTCGTTGGTGCGCACGGAGTTCGACAGCAGCGACAGCCCCAGGCGCATGTCGTCGGCCTCGGTGCGCATGGCGTTCGCCGAGCGGTACGCGTTCATGCCGACCAGGAGCGCCACCAGCAGAAACAACGTGATGACGGCGAACAGCAGCGTGGCGAACATCCGCCCGCCGCGCCCGCGCTCGCTTGCCAGGTTGTCCCGCGTCGTCTCGTACCCGGTCATTTCGCCAACACCACCACGTTGGGCATCACGTTGCCCGCGAACACGCTGTAGGTGATCACGTAGTCGCCGTGGTTCACCACCAGCCCGTAGTTGTCCTCGAGGTAGGTGAGCGAGGAGGGGTAGGACCCCTCGATCGCGCAGCACTGCTTCGCGCTGCTCAGGATGGCGTTGCGCACCGACACCTCGCCCTGCTCACGCAGCGACGCGCTGATCTGGCCGTATGCGAACCATCCCACCGCCACGACGAGCACGGCCGCAAGAAGCGCGCCCATGCGCCGCCGTGTCCGGCGCCTCACCTGTTCTCGTGTAAGCTCGCGACGCATGGCGCTATCCTATCGAGCTCATGATGCCGATGAGCGGGAGCATCACGGCGATCAGCGTAGCGCCGATGCTCACGGTCAGAAACGCCGCCAGCGTCGGCTCGACGCTGTCGATCACGTTGTCGATGCGGGTGACGGCGTCGTCGAAGAACGTGTCGGACAGGCTCGAGAGCACGGTCTCCAGGCTGCCCGTGCGGGAGCCCACCATGAGCATGCGCGCGTACATGGGCTCGAACACGCCGCTCTCGGAGATGGCCTGCGGGAGGCTCTTGCCCTGCGCGGGGTCCACCATGACGTCGCGCGCCTGCGCGAGCTTGTCGTGCAGCTCGGCATGCTCGACCATGTCGACCGCGCGCTGCATGGCCGTGTCGGTGTCGATGCCGGCCGAGATGAACGTGGCCAGCGCCGCGGTGAAGCGCGCTATGGCGATCTGGCGCATGGGGTCGCGCGTGGCCGGCACCTTCTCGAGCAGGTGCACGAGCTTCTCGCGCCCGCCGGGCGTCGAGCTCACGGCCATGCCCACGAGCACGAGCACCGTGCACAGAAGCGTGACGGCGAGCGCCGCCCAGCCGATGATGATGGACACGTTCACGTAGGCGAACGAGCCGGCGGTCAGGTCGCCTGAGAGACCCTCGTACACGTCGATGAACACCGGCAGGATCACCGCCGCGGCGAACAGCAGGATCACCGACATCACGCACAGAAGCGCGGCCGGGTACGCGATGGCGCTGCGCGTCTTGGCGTAGAGGCGGTCCTCCTCGTCGTAGTGCTTCGCCAGGCTCCACAGCACGCTCTCGAGGCGGCCCGAGCTCTCGCCCGCGGCCACCATGCTCACCAGGTGGGTGGGGAACGCGCCGCTCAGCTCAAGCGCCTTCGCGAGCGGCTTCCCCTCGACGAGCGCTGCGTACACGTCGCCGCATGCGGCCCTGAAGCCGCCGGCGTCCTCCGGGGCGCCCTTGCGCGCGCCGGCGCCCTGCTGATCCTCGCCGAGCAGGTACAGCGCCTCGTCCGTCTGGATGCCGGCGGAGTACATGATGGCCAGGCTCTCGCAGAAGGCGGAAAGCACGCCGCTTTCGAGCATCTTTGTTGCCATGTCCGTGTTCGCTCCTTGTCTTTCTGTCTCTCTCAGTCTGTCTCTCTCAACTTCCGAACTGCTGTCTGGCCGCGTGACGTCAGTAGACGTATCGGTCGGTGTACGAGCTGCCGTCGCCCACGAAGTCTGACGACCCGCCGGCGGCGAACGTCAAGTCGACGCGCGTCCAGGTGCTCTCGTTCACGGTGAAGCTCGCGGCAACCCAGCTCCCGTCGATGAACACCATGTTCCAGGCATGGTAGATTCCGTCGGGAGCCACGTCGCCGGTGACTATCTTGCAGGGGATGCCGACGCTGCGCAGCATGGCTGCCGTGAGCGAGGCGTAGTCGAAGCAGATGCCGCTTCCCGACGCGATGGTGGCGTCGGGGTCGGGCACATAGCCGGTGGCGTCGGTGAGCGCGGCGGCCTTCTGCTCGTCGTACGTCACGTTGGCGCACACCCACTCGCATATGGCGCGCAGCGCGTCGCCCTCGTTCTGCGCGCCTGCGACGAGCTGGCTGGCGAGGCGCGTGCTCTCGCTCGACTCGTCGAAGTCGCAGAAGCAGTTGGGGCGGAGGAAGGGCTGGAACTCGTCGGCGAGCTGCACGGTGGCCGGCACCTGGTCGGACAGCGCCGCGTAGCGCGTGCCCGAGGTGTTCTCCCACACGCAGAAGGTGTAGCTGCCGTCGCCCATGTTCAGCGGGCACGCGATGGGGGTGCCGTCGCCGGGAAGGTCGTAGTAGTAGCTGACGCCGCCCTGAGCCACCTCGAACTTCAGGCGCGCCGACGAGGTGGCGGACGCGGCCACGTAGCCCTCGCTCGTGTGCGAGATGTCGATGAGCGCGCCGTTGCTGCTCACGGCCGCGGCGGCGTCGAAGGGGGCCAGCGCGGGCGCGGCCTGCTCGAAGGCGGCGCCTGAGGTCGTGCCGCCCGCGGCCGCGTTCGAGTTCGCGCCTTGCGCGTTCCCGCCGCAAGCCGCGAGGGACAGCGCCGCCACGAGCGCGAGGGCCGCTGTCGCCAGGGCGCGGGCGGCGCGCCTGACGCTGCGGCGCGCGAGACGCGGGCGGTTCGTAGAGTGCGAGCGGCGCGCCGGGGCAGCCGCAGGCGCGGCCGCAGCGGCTGGAGTGGCCGCAGGCGCCGGAAGCCCCCTGAGAGCGCACGCGTCCTGCGCGCGCGCGGCGCGCGAACGGCGAGCGTTCTGTTGGCGGGGGGCTGACATCAGCGCGTCTTCCTGCAGGTTTTAATAGGTTGATCGTACAGTGAAATAGTAGCAGAGGACACGCGCTTGTAAATGCCAACGCTGCTTTGTGCCAGATAAACCGCAGATTCCCGAAGAGCGGGAAGGCGGCGGGCTGTCGCGTTTCCCGTAGGGGGAAGGGGCTTCTGCAAGGGAAAGGAAGGCCCGAAAACATGAGGATTATCCTCATCATCATATGAAAGGGCTTGCTTTGCAACGCAAAACGAGCCGATCGTGACAGCCAATTTTGATAATGTCACCCCCCGGTCAAGTTTTGGTTGAAATGACGTAAGGCATCATTAGAATATAAAAGTTGACACACTCTAGGAGCCAAGACTAAGAGTTAAAAACAGGCATTCCTTCAGGAGGATATGCCGGGAAAACCTGCATCAGCGCGTGCGAGGAACAGCGCATGGCAGGAAAGGTGGGAGGAGAAGGCTCAGATGGGCAAGAGGTTTTTGACGGCTCTGGCAGCCTGCGCGCTGGCGATGTCTCTGATGGCGCCGGTGGCGGCTTGGGCAGATGAAGGGTCGAGCGAGATCAACGTGTCAGGCGCCGACCACTATGGGGCCGTCGACAAGAACGGCAACATCGACGTGTTGATGGTCACGGCTGATGCGGGCACGGAGCTCTACGTGTCGGTCGAGTACGGCGGCAAGACGATCCTCAAAGACTTCCAGCATGTGGTGAGCTCGGAGAAGGCGGCAGGGGAGCCAGAGCTCATCATGCTGAGCTCCAAGGGCATCAACCTGGATCATCTTGACCGGTACATGCTGACGGTGAAGGCGGGCTCGCCGAACAGCGACCCCTGCTACACGGGCAAGTTCCAGCCGGTCTACGGCAGCATGGACGGTGACCAGGTTCTTATCGGCGTCCGCACGCTCGCAGCTGACGGTTCTGAGGACGCCCGCGAGTTCACCCCTTCCTCTACCTTCTTCTGCAATGGCAGCGACTACAAGTTGGCGGAGTGCGCGCAGCCGGGCGAGGACGGCGTGTACCGCTATGAGAGATTCAGCGCCTCTGAGAGCATTGCGGGTCGCATCGTCTACGTTGACCAAAACGGCGCGCAAATTCGCGAGACTCCCATAGACGGCATCAGCCCTGACGCTGCGACGACGGTGAAGCTGCCCACCCTCGTCGAGCGAGTGACCTCCGAGGGCAAGACCATCTTCTATCGCGTGGTGCACCCGGGCAACACGCTTACGGTCGCCTATCCCGGGCAGACCGAGTTCACGGTTCACTGCAAGCAGATGACATTTGAGCTTGAGCAAGGTGAGGCCGCCAATCAGTTTCTCGCGGTTATCGAGTACTACGACACGACGACTGCGGGCGAAAGCGGCGAAGGCGCGTTGCTCATGACGGATCAGCTGTCGGTGACCAAGGACTTCGTCTATACCGTGCCGACTCAGTTCAGCCAGATGCGTGCCGTGGGCGAAGGCGACGCGAGGCATAACGTCATGCTCACTTATGGACTGTGCGGCGACCAGCCGAGCTCGGCGGTGCTGGGCAACGGCAAGCTCACCATTAACGCCGAGGTGCCTTACGGCTTCGATGAGGCGAGAAGCAGCGACAACGTGAAGTACTATCGGGTGAACTACCAGGTTGTGAACGATCCTGAGAAAAATGCGCACGTTACGTACACGGTGCGTTACATCAATGCGGCGGAAAGCACCTCCAGCGCGGGCACGGTTCTGAAGACCCAGGAGGTGACGGTCACGCGTGAGCAGCCGACGGTTTCATTCGAGCCGGAGGCGAGCATCGAGGTTGAGGGCGTCACGCTCGTGCCTTATGGCTCGAAGTTCGAGTTGAAGTACAGCACGACGGCCAGTCCCGTTTATGACATCTACTATGTGCCGAAGGATTATACGCCGAAGGACTCCTATGAGGTCACGGTGAACTACGTGAACATCGCGAACGACGACGTTCTGCAAACGGGCAAGGTGACCATCGACCCCACGGTGGCGGGTGAGATGCTCATCGGCCCGGCGCCCGAGACCATTCAGGTCGACGGCAACAACTACGTGCGCCTCGACGGACAGAGCGAGGCATTCCTCCACAGCTACTTCACCCCTGCGCGCACCTATACCGTGTACTATCGCGACTCACGTGACACCCAGTACGGCAACACCGTCGTGCGCAACACCGTCGTGCGCTACATCGACGAGGGGGTTGTCAACGACGGAGCCGCTGACGATGGAGCTGCCGACGGCGGCACGACCACGGCTCAGGCCTCGCTTGCTGCGGCAGGAGGTCAGCTGTCTGCGGTTGACGACGGAACGGGCGCAGGCGTGCTGCTCAACAACGAAGGCGTCGATACGGCGACCGAGCGCGAGCTGCTTGACGACTCGACGCCGTTGGCTCAGGGCTTGGCGAAGTCTCAAGAAGGCGCGGCGGGCATCCCGATCGCCGACATTTCGGCTGGCGTTCTCCTTGCCGCAGCGGCGGCGCTCGGGCTGTTCTTCTGGCTGCGCAAGCGCGGCAATCGTGAGAAGTCGGAGGCTCGCTCGTGAGAAGTCGACGGATGAAGAGGCAGAACGGTTGCGAGACCTTTGAGGACGGAGCTATGAAGAGCAAGAAGACCAAGCGTAACGTGTCAAGTCCGGCGAACCGCGCTCTCGCGGTGCTCCTCTCGTTCGTCCTGGTGTTCAGCCAGAGCACGATCGGCTGGGCGGCGGATGCGGGCGACGGCGCAGAAGCGAGTGCGAAGAGCTCCGATGCGCCTGCAGCCGTAGAGAAGGATGCTCGCACGACGCCTGCTCCCACGGAGGCGGATGCGGGTGACGGCGCAGAAGCGAATGCGAAGGGGTCCGAGACGCCTGCAGCCGCAGAGGAGCATGCCAGCACGACGCCTGCCCCCACGGATGCGGGCGAAGGCGCAGCGGGCGCTGACGGCGGCAAAGGGGAGAACGGTGGCAATAACGCCTCGATTTCCAACGGCGTTATAGTCCTCACCGATCCGCAAGGCAACGCTTCGAGATCTCAGCATTCCTCTGAGGGGAATGGGATTTCCATGCGCGTGACGATGAACGGGGAGAGCGTCCGCGTTAAGTTTGACAATCAGGAACTTATGGGCTCCTGCGATGTCAGCGTGATGCCTGGCAAAGAAGTTGTCTTCCAGGTTATCCCTGCAGACGGATATGAGATCGGCCCCAATTCGGTGCAGGCGTTCGATGCTTCGTATAACCCCATTGCCCTTATAGCAAGGAACAATGGCGAATACGTCATTCAGGGGTCAGATGTCAAGGAAGGTATCAGCCTCAACGTTGGAGCTATTGCGAGCACGAATGTGCCAAATGAGGCGCGCGATGGCGACGGCACGGCCGTCACTTTTAACGTGCCTGCCTCCAGCATTACTGATAGGATGTTTGTACTCGTAAAAGATAATAAAAGCTGGAAAGGTGCTGAACTGACGAGCAATGGCAAAACGCTCTCAGGTGAAATGAGCACGGTCACTAAGCTTGAAGAAGTTGTACTCGTGCGCCTCGCGTACGGGAAGGCTTCCGAGGTTGACAAAAAGATCAGCGGGAAAGACAACAGTGTTTGGAACTGGGATGAGGGCAACACCAAGAACTTCTTCGTAGAAGTGCCGGCTGGAAAAGCCTTTGCGGGTAGCTATATAGTCGACAGCCTTGACCCTGCTAATGTCTTCAAGGACGGTGTTATCGCTATCACCGCCACTCCTATCACGGGAAAGACGACTACGCGGAGCTATATCTACAATCAGCTGGGTTTCGCGGCGGAATTCGGTGTTTTCGCAAATCGGTTCGTTGCGAAAACTGACATGGAGGGCAACATTGCCGTCAACGAGCTTGACGTTGAGGAATGGATGAACTTGAACATGGGCAACAGCAGCAATGTTGACCAGAACATCAAGACGATAGAAGTGCATATTACCAAGTATCTGCAGAACAACGAGGGACAAAGCATCGTGCTTGACAAGCCTCAGACGTTCAAGTTCGGGGTGTTCAAAAAGGGATCTAACGAAGCGATCGAAACAGTGGACATTACTGTTCCTGAAGGAGCGTCGTATGCAACCGGATCGGTTTACATTGATGTTTCGGGCAATGGTGGTGGAACAGACTCGAGCAACTATTACAACGTTTACGAACTTGATAAAGACGACGATCCGCTAAAGAGCGAGCCGAAGAACGTGAGTGGCAATGTCGTATATGATGACAAGGGCAAAATCGTCATGAATAATCCTAAAAATGGGGATTTTACCGTCTCGTACGTTAGCAATGGCTTTATGGGTCTCACGAATGAGGGCATCCATGCGAGCGAAAACGTTAGCTACATTGGCGAAAAGACAGGCAAAGGTAAAGTTACTACTCGTGAAGGCATCCATGTTGTGACCATAGACGAGAATAAAGATGCGGTTAATGCCGGATTTGGCGGCGTTTTCACCAATACGGGTTACAACGGCGATCGCCGACTTGATGCCGTGACGCCAGAGGAATTCAAGAACTTCTTCGAGAACGGCAAGGGCATTAGCGACATGTTGACAGGCACGCTTGCCACGCTGTCTGACGATCTTGCTCAACTGGAGAGTGATAGCGCCGTTCAAGTCTATTATTTGAATGCGGAAGATATCAAGCAAAATGCTGTCGTGGATATCCCGTATAGCGGTGACCTTAAGTCTACCAAGGCAAAGCCTGTCATTATCAACTTGATAATTCCCGCAGAGGGGGCAGACCAGTATACCCTTGACTGGGATAACATGATGCGTCTTTATGTCGGCGACTACAGCATGCGTCCCAATAATACCTTTGACGTTGAGGGCGGCAACATTATCTGGAACTACGTGAAATATGACGATAGCGGCTCTTTGGTACCCTATGCCGGAATGATAAATGCTAACGGCTCTCCTTCGGGAACCCATCTGATTCCGAAGGGCAAAATTCACTATGGTAAGTCAACCCCGGGTTCGGTCATTGCCGATACGGTGTACCAGCTTGACGGTGAGATTCACAAGGTTCCTTTTTGGCCCACAAATGAGCCTCAAGTCAAGGTATGTGATGTTGCGGTAGCGAACATCCTGGAGGAGGGAAAAACTGTCCAAAACGGGAATGATATTTCACTCACCGTCAAGAAGGTTTGGGAAGACGCCGACAATCATGACGGCATACGTCCCTCGTCTTTGACGGTTACGTTAAAGAAAGATGGAAAGCCTTATCCTAACGAGGAGGCTGCCAAAGTAACGCTGAATGTAGAGAACGGCTGGTCGTACACATGGGAGAATCTTCCCAAAGACGGTACGTACACGGTTGAAGAGGTGCAGTGGGTAGGTTATTTCCTCTCCTCTACGCATACCGTTTCGGATTCTGCTGGAAACACGACGATAACGCTTACCAACAAGCATGTTCTCACAGAAGCAAGCGTAGAAGTTGAGAAGCGATGGAATGACAACGGCAGTCATCCTGATGCTATTCTTGTTCAACTTTACGCTGATGGTGCGCCCTGCGGCGCCCCGCTTCGCATCAAAGAAGGACTTGACGGCAAGTGGGTGGGCGCGTGGACCGATCTGCTGAAGTACTCTGACGAGGGAAATCATCAGAGAGTCAACTACACGGTGGGCGAAGTGAGTGCCGTCGTTGTGGAAGACGGTGTAGAGAAAACCAAGACCCTTGATGAGCTGGGGTATTCCTCTGTGGCGACCTCTAACGTAAATGGCTCGTATACCTCTTGCGTTATCGAGAATACACGTGCGCCGAGGGCGACCGTCCAAAAGATTGTCAATGTACTGCCGGAAACCCAACTTGAAAAGGACAGCGTAGATAAACTAAAGAAAGCGAAGTATCGCTTCGATTTCTATGAAGAAAATACTGGGGTTGAAAAGCCGGTGTTCTCGGTAGAGGTCTCCGATAACGAGATCGCGGAGCTTCCTGTAGACAAGCTAAAAGACAGTGTGACTTATCGTGTTGTCGAGAATCCCGCATCGGTGCAAGCTGCAAAAGATAGCCTGCCCGAGGGCGCATCACTTGAGCATATGGGCAAGGTGAGCGTTAACGGGAAGTCTAATGACGACGGAAGCGCATCGTTCGTTTACGACCAAAGCAAGCCGTGGGTAACCATTGTGGCGGAGAATACTTTTACGGCTGGCAAGAAGAAGGGCTCGTTGGAGATCACCAAGAAGGTTGAAGGCGACGGTGCGAACCTTGTGAGCGGGAAAGAGTTCACCTTCAAGGTGACCAAGCCCGATGGAACGTATGCCGAGACGCAGTCCGTTGCCGCCGGCAAAACCGTGACCTTCGAGAACCTCGATGCAGGAACCTATACCATCGAGGAGGTCTTCGAGGGGTCTGATGCGCCTGCTAAGCCCGATTCGATTGAGGTCGAAGGTGCTGGCGCTGTTCTGGATGGCACCGGCAAATACAAGGCAACGGTGGAGATAGCTGAGGACAAGGTTGTCACGACGTCGAAGGTGACGTTTACCAACATATATGATGCGCGTACGTCGGTGTCGGTTGAGAAGAAGTGGCAGCACGCGAACGGCATCGCGATGACGAGCGCGCCTGGGGGCGCGAGCGTGACCGTGCAGCTCTTGGCGAACGAAGAACCGATGAGCAAGACAAACGGCGAGCCGATGGAGGACAAGACGCTCAACGAGACAAACGGGTGGAAGGACTCGTGGACTGACCTGCCCATCAAGGACGAGAGCGGGAAACCTATCGAGTACGGTGTCAAGGAGACGTCTGTTTCGGGCGTTGATGCCAGCTTTGCAGCAGGCGTCGTGTCGAAGAGCGACGACAGCTCTCATGCCGTCACGAAATATACCGTCACGAACAGGGAAAACAAGCGCGATCTTTCCATCCTCAAGAACGTGGTGAACAACGGGGACGTGACGGGCATTCCCGAGTTGTTCACCCTCATCTTGAAGCAGACCAAGGACGAAAAGGGCAATGCCCTTGCCGAGGGAGCGGGATACCGCCAAAAGATCGACCTTGGAGACGACCAGACGAGGACCTTGTCCAACATCCCCTACGGCACCTATACGCTGACTGAGTCGTCCGCATCGATCACGGGTGCTGACTGGGACTTCTCCCTGAGCGCCAGCGACGGGCTAGGCCTCAAAGAGGTTGCGATCGACGGCGCCAAGGCCTATGAGTTCGACTATCTGCCTAAGAACGCATCCGGCAAGCAGCTTACCCTCACGGCGACGAACACCTACACCAAGACGCAGGAGGCGAAGGGCGCGCTCACCGTCAAGAAGGTCGTGACAGGTGATGGTGCCACGTCAGCTGAGAAGAACGCGACGTACACGTTCGCCCTTACGCCGAAAAACGACGGCAGCTCCGTGTCCAAGTCTGTTGCGGTCAGCGGGAGCGGCGAAGGCCAAGTGGTCTTCAACGATCTTACTCCCGGTGACTATACGCTGACCGAGGTGCTCCCCGAGGGCACGACGAAGAAACCCGTAACGAGTGTCGTGCTCAAGAAGGGCGATGCTGACTCTGCGGGTGATGGGCTTGCGGCTGTCTCCCTTCCCGCGACGATAACCGTCAAGGCGGGCGACACGGCGAGCGCCTCCGTGGTGGAGGTCACCAACACCTATGCCAAGCTCACGTCCGTGTTGGTTGAGAAGAAGTGGCAGGACGCGAACGGCGAGGGCATGCCTGCGCCTGAGGGTGCGAAGGTCACTGTGCAGCTCCTGGCGAACGGCAATGCGGTGTCGGGCAAGACGCTCGAGCTCAGCAAAGAGAAGGGATGGAGCGGCTCGTGGACAGATCTGCCCACCAAGGACGCGAACGGCAACCTCATCACGTACAGCGTCGATGAGAGCTCTGTGACGGTTGCCAACGCGGCAGACTACCATAAGTCCGTGAAGGTTGAGGAGACTAACGGGACCTATCAGGTCGTCATCACCAACAAGAAGAACGAACATCATGCGCTCTCCATTGTGAAGGACGTTGACGCTGACGAGGGTCTCAAAGTCCCGGACTCCTTCCCGTTCACGCTCCAGCGCATTGCCGATGAGAGCGGCAACAAGCTGACGGACGAAGCGCCCTACGCCTTCACGTTGACCGACAACAAATCGTGGAGCAAGCATGACCTGCCCTTCGGCACGTACAAGCTGACCGAGGCCTCGGCATCTGCTGACAACGCAAACTGGTCGTTCACGCTTGATGACGCGGTGTCTTGCGAGTCGGCTGCGGCACCTGATGGCGCCAAGGCGTATACCTTCGAATACACGTCCGCAAACGCTGCCAACAAGACGCTTTCCCTCAAAGCGACGAACACCTACACCAAGACGCAGGAGGCGAAGGGGGCGTTCACGCTCAGGAAGGTTGTGAACGACGACGCTACGGCGGACGAGAAGAACGCGGAGTACCATTTCACGCTCACGCGCGACAACGCCCCTGAGGACACCGAACCTGTCGAGGTGTCGGTCAAGGGCAACCAGTCGACGGTCGTCGAAGGTCTCGCTCCTGGAACATACACGCTGACCGAGGTCCTTTCCCCTGAGGTGAGGAAGCCCTCCTCGACGACGGCGAAGGTCGTGGCGAACAACTTGACTACCGCGTACAACAGCATGGATGGCGTGAAGGTGACCGTTGCGCCGGGTGCCGCCGCCAGCGTTTCTCTGGTCGAGGTCACCAACACCTATGCCAAGCTCACGTCCGTGTCGGTTGAGAAGGCGTGGAAGAACGCTGACGGCAGCGAGTCCGAAGCGCCCGAGGGCGCGAGCGTCACCATGCAGCTCTACCAGGGCAATACTCGGGTCGAGGGCAAGACCCTTACGCTCAGCGAGGCAAACGATTGGGAGGGAGCATGGACCGACCTGCCTGCCGAGGATGAGGACGG
The DNA here is from genome assembly GCF_011038995.1 of Adlercreutzia sp. ZJ242. Lineage (NCBI taxonomy): Bacteria > Bacillati > Actinomycetota > Coriobacteriia > Eggerthellales > Eggerthellaceae > Adlercreutzia > Adlercreutzia sp. ZJ242. Next base: position 17,655 of record NZ_JAAKEE010000011.1, on the reverse strand, counting down.
CAACGCGATCGCCTACACCGTGAAAGAAGTCAAGGTCTCGGGCGTAAACGCGAGCCACTACAATCCGCCTGAGGTGACCACGACAAAGAGCCCGGACGGAGAGTTCCACGTCCTGGTCATCAACGGGGCGACGCAGCGCCATCTTGCCATCCAGAAGATCGTCGACAACAGGTCCGGCGTCGACGCGCCGACATCGTTTGACTTCACGCTGCAGCGGATTGCCGATGAGCAGGGCAACGAGGTCTCCGACGGTGCCCGGGAATTCACGCTGAGCAGCAGCGGCGATAGCGCCCAGAAGAGTTTCACCGAGCTGCCGTACGGCAGGTACAAGCTGACCGAGTCGGGCGAGGCGAAGGTTGCCGGCGCCGATTGGACGTTCTCGCTGAGCGGCGTCGAGCGCCAGGCTGTGCCGGGCGAAAACGCGTACACCTTCGAGTACACGGAGAAGAACGCCGTAGGCGCCGTGGGCAAGACGCTCACCATCACGGCGGAGAACACGTACACGAATCATGCGTACGGCGCGTTCAAGCTGGCGAAGTCGGTGACGGGTGACGGCGCCACCGACAAGGACATGCAGGCAACGTACCGCTTCCAGCTCATGCCCAAGGATGCGCCCGAGGGTACCGAGCCCATTTCGGTCAAGGTCCAGGGCAACGATGCCGTCATGGTCGAGAGGCTCGAGCCGGGCACCTATACGCTGACCGAGCAGCTTCCGAACGGCAAGACGCCGGAGACGAGCGTCGTGGTCACGAGGAACGGTGAGGGGACGCCCGCTGAGTACGACAGCGCCAACGGCGCTGAGATAACCATCGACGCAAACGACACCGCCTCGACCACGGTGATCGAGGTCACCAACGCCTATGAGCGAGCGGAGGGCTCTGTCACGCTTTCTGCCGACAAGATGCTCTACGCGCCCGATGCCGCAGAGCTGAACCCTGCGTTCTCGTTCGTCCTCTCGGGCGCGACGCGCGACGTGGAGGGCGAGCAGTTCATCCTGCGTGAGGGCGAGGCTGAAGCCGTTGAAATGACGGCCGGAGACACGCTTGCAGATGACGGGACGCCTTTCGCGACCTGTCTCAGCAACGCAAAGTTTGACGACGACGAGGATGGCGACGGGCTGCGCACCGCAGCGATCCAGTTCCCGACGATCACCTACGACAAGCCGGGCACCTACTACTACCTGTTGAGCGAGGAAGCTGTCCAGCCCACCACGCTCGAGGATGTGTCCGAGCTGCAATACGATCCGATGACCTGGGCAATTGAGGTTACGGTCAAGGAGGCTGCCGACGAGGCGACTGACGAGGTGAGCCTCGAGGCCGAGGTGACCAAGGTGTGGCAGCGCTATGGCGGCGAGGACTTCTGGTATGACGTCGCGCTCAGCGAAGACGGCAGCGGCATCTCGTTCTGGAACATGAGCTTCATGATGCTGAGCGCGTGCTTCGCTCACAACGCTCGCGTGCCGGTTGACTCTGATGACAGCGCCCGCGAGGTGTGGGTTGATCCCACCGTGCACAAGGACCTCGTAGGCGCGGAGCTTGAGGAGGGGCAGTTCTCCTTCACGCTTTACCAGCTTGACGCCGAGAACCCGGCGGGGTCGGCGGAGATGCCTGTCCTCACGGTGAGAAATGATCGCTATGGCAACGTGAGCTTCAACGGCAAGGTTGTGGGTTCGGTTGACGGCGGCAGCAGAAGCTTCGCGTTGCGCTATGACGAGAGCCAGATCGGCGAGCACTGGTATGTGATTCGCGAGGACGTCAGCGACCGCAACGCGAGGGTCATATACGACGAGGACAAGGCGATCTACGTGTACGTGAACGTCTACCTTGAGGACGGCATGCTCAAGGCGGAGTGCACGTACTATGATGCGCCGAGCACAAGCGCGAACAAGCTTGTCACCGAGGAGAGCCTGTCCTTCGTGAACAGGGCGGAGGGCATTGACCTGCAAGTGCGCAAGCAGAGCAAGGATGAGTCGAAGGACCCGCTGGTCGGCTCGACGTATGGCCTGTGGATCGCGAACTTTGACGGCGGGCGTGACGTTTACTTGGGCAATGCGGTCTCCGATGAGGACGGAATGATCACCTTCCGCAACGTGAACCTCATTGAGGGCGAGTGCTACTACTTCAAGGAGGAGGCGGCGCCTGAGGGTCATTTGGTTGACTCCTTCCGCTCCGCTATGTTCTCGCCGGTGTGGAGGGACGGCAAGGTCGCGCTGGTATATGAGGATGAGGAGTCGTTCGTCAACCGTGGTTTAGGCGGCGACGGCGCCGGCGACCCCACTCAGTGGAAAGACAACATGGTGGAGGAGTAGCATGGTGACGGCAGCAAAGAGGAAGATATGGGGGCAAGCTGCCACGCTCGCCGTCTTCCTGACGCTTGCAGTGGCGCTCGTGCCGACGTGCGCGCTCGGTCAGACGCTCACCTACGATTACAAGGGCGAGGGCGTCAGCGACCTGACGACCAAGCTTGTGGTGACGAAGCTGGACCAGAACCGCTTGTACGTGAAAGGCGCGGTGCTTGCCATCTGCCGCGCCGACACGGGCGAGGAGCTGGTGCGATGGACGACCGAAGAGGATGACCGCATCTTCGATCGCTACCTGAACAGCGGGGTGCCGCTGAACGTGAACGAGCACTACGTCATCAAGGAGATCGAGACGCCTGAGGGCTACGAGTCGATCGAGGATGTCGAGTTCTACATTGACAGCTATGGGAACGCGGTGGTCGTAAACGGCGCGGATGCCGTGGCGGAGAATCGCGAGCAGATCGTGCTTACCGACGTGCGTCTCCTCGTGCACGAGACCGTGTACGAGGAGCAGGTGGTCCACCGTTCGGACGAGGCCGAAACCGGGGATCAAGAGGGGCAAGGCTTCTTCTCGAGGCTCGCCCAAACCGGGGATCCGATGAGCTGGATGGTGCTCGCGGCCGGCGTGGGCATTGCCGTCGTTGCGCTAGCGGGGGCCTCGGGATTGGCGAAGATGCGCATGCGCGGCTAGGCTCCGATGGGCATGTTGCCAGAGGACGGGCGCTTGCAAACGCCGACGCCGCCCTGCGTCAGGCAAACCGCAGATTCAAGAAGGGGGAGGGGTGACAAAGTAGGGATCCGAGCCAGCATCCGCCGTCCTCGAGCTCGCTTGCGCCGTCTTCCTGGCTGCTGTGCCTTGAGGTCTCGGGAGGCGCATAGGCGCATGGCGAAGCTCAATGGGGCAATGATGAGGATATATCAGTTTATTCGCAATCTGTGGCATAATGAAAAAGCTAGGCTTTGATTAAAGTCAAGACGGCTTTTTTGCGATGTGCGTCTTGGCGTGCGAGATTTCGCGCAGGGATTTCGCATGTGAATTTGGGAGAGGGGCATACGTGCTCGAGGTGCTGCAGGACAACGCGTTTTTCGTGTGCGGCATCGCGGCCTTTGTCGTGGCGGTCGTCCTCTTCTGCGCCACGCTCTCGATCATTCGCCGCGCGGGCAGCGCGAGGCGGAGCCGTTCGGGCGGCGCCGCGCGCTCCGCGAGCGCGGGCCATGCGCATGCCGATTCCTTCTTCGTGGCGGTCGACCAGGCCTGCGACGAGGCCCTCATCCTCTACGACGCCTCGGCCCATCGCGTGGTGAGCGCCTCGGCCGTCGAGCGCATCCTGGGGATCGACGCCCGCGCGCTCGCAGGCGACGTCGAGGTGCTTGCCCGCGCCATCGAGCACGACTCGCTGCTTGACGTGCGCGAGGCCATCGAGGGCTGGGACAGGTCAAGCCCCTTCGCGATGGAGTTCTCCTTCAGCAATGAGGCGGTGGCGCGCATCACGCCCGAGGCTCCCGACGTGCCGCGCTGGGGCGTGCTGCGCGTGGTGCCGTGCGGCGAGGGGAAGGTGCTCATCTCCGCGCGCGACGTCACGTCGGCCCACAACATGCACTGCGAGCTCGTCGAGCAGCGCGAGCGCGCCGAGTCGGGCGAGCGCGCCAAGCTCATGTTCCTGTCGAACATGAGCCATGAGATCCGCACGCCCATGAACGGCATCATGGGCACGCTGTCGCTCGCGAAGTTGCACCTTGGCGACGCCGCCCGCATGGAGGGCTACCTCACGCAAGCCGACGACCTGCTGAGGTACCTGCTCTCGGTCATCAACGACGTGCTCGACATCTCCAAGATCGACAACGACAAGCTCGAGATCGAGCAGCGCTGCTTCGACATAACCAACGTGATCCGCTCCGAGCAGAACATCTTCGGCGAGATGATCGCCTCGAAGGGCATCAGCTTCGAGGTGAGCGTCGACCCGCTGCCGACCACCTACGTCATCGGCGACGAGCTGCGGCTGACCCAGGTCATCACGAACCTGCTCTCGAACTCGCAGAAGTTCACCAACCCCGGCGGCGCCATCACGCTGTCGCTGCGGTGCATGCAGGTCTCCGACGGCGTTCTGCACGTGGCGTTCGTGGAGTCCGACACGGGCAAGGGCATGTCGCCGGAGTTCCTCGTGGATCTGTTCAACCCCTTCTCGCAGGAGGACCGCTCGATCTCGCGGCGCTTCGGCGGCACAGGTTTGGGCATGGCCATCACCGACCAGCTCACGCGCCTCATGGGCGGCCAGATCTCGGTCGAGTCCGAGGTGGGCGTGGGCACCACCTTCGAGATCCACCTGGGGCTGCCCATCGCCTCCGAGGAGGAGGTGGCGGCCTACCTGGCGTCGGGCGAGGCGGCCGTGACCGAGCTCACCCCCGACAACGGCGGCTTCAGGCTGGCGGGCAGCACCATACTGCTCGCCGAGGACAACGTGCTCAACGCGAGCATCGCGATCGACATGCTCGAGGAGCTCGGCGCGCAGGTGGAGCATGCCGTCGACGGCGTGGAGGTGTGCGAGATCTTCGAGCACAGCGAGCACGAGCACTTCGACATCATCCTCATGGACGTGCAGATGCCCAACCGCAACGGCTGGGAGGCCGCGCAGCACATTCGCGCGCTCTCGCGCCCTGACGCGCAGACCACGCCCATCTTCGCGCTGTCGGCCGACGCCTACATGGAGGACAAGCGCCACTCGCGCGAGGTGGGCATGGACGGGCACATCTCGAAGCCCGTTGAGTTTGAGCAGCTCGAGCATCTGATCAACGCTGAGCTTGCCATGAGCATGCAAAGGGGTGTTATGCATGTTTAAGACGGTCGTGGGCTTTCTCTCCGGCCATGCGGCGCAGGCCGTGGGGGCCGCCTCGGGCTTGATGCTCGCAGGCATGGTAGGGTACGTGGCGTTCTCCGGCTCGTTCAGCACTGACTTCTTCGACGAGATGGCCTGGCAGCAGGGCATCTACGAGAACAACCAGGCGTTCGGCGCCGTGTCGTACCAGGTGGGCGAGGTTGACGAGTCCGATAACCGCATCCACGAGGACGAGGGCGAAGACGAGGGCGTAAGCGACGAGCCCACCTCCGCGCCTGAGGCTGGCGCAACCGACCCAGATCAGGCAGCCGCCGTCATCGGCGACGCCGTCACGACCGATACCAGCACGCTGGTGGGTGACGACACCGTCGTCGTGGCCGACCCGAGCAATTCCGATGCCCCGGTCATCCCCAGCGTTCCCGGCAGCGCCAGCAGCGGCGGCGATGAGCCTGGCTCCGGCGAGGGCGAGGGCCCGGGTGGCGAAAGCCCTGGCGGCGAGACCCCGGGCGGCGACGCTCCCGGCGGCGAGAGCCCCAACCCCGGCGGTGAGGAAGGCAACACGCCCCCACCGCCATCCGAAGAGCAGCAAGAGCAGCTCACCCCGTATCCGCCCCACGTTAATGAGGACGGCAACACTTTAGAGTACATCAAGGCTGATGTTCCTGCGGACTGGACGTTCGCGCAGGGCGATAGCTACAGTCCCGATGGCGTGACGGTTTGGGCCACCTACCGCAAGCCCGATGGCTCGCTGATGGATCCCGTGAAAGTGCCCTACGGCGGCGATGACGGATACGAGGCGTACCTTTCGAAGGCGTGGGGGTCGGGTACGCATGAGGCGACGTTCGTGTACAAGGGAGAAAGCGACTATGCGACCTATACGGTAATGGGAAAACGCTACGACGTAAAATATGGATCGTGGAATAGCGGATGGTATCCAGCAGCATTTCCCAATGATTGTAATTGTCTGGGCAATGAGTCTTTAGAGAAAACCGCGAAGCGCATTCAAGATGAAGCGATACCAGAAAGCCTCGTTGGCGGTTTTTTTACCGACTGCTCCGATGCGCTCCGTTTCATGGTTACCGTTTTGGGCCGGGAGGACTGTTCTAAGCGCTTTAAGGCCTGCGCAACGCATAGCGCGGTGACCTTTTTGCATCCGTTTGCTACATCGTATGTCTCCGATCTTGACAAGATGGCTAAGGGTTTTGCCACTGTTTCCGGAGGAGAAATAAAAGAGGGGCCTTTCATTTATATGCCGAGTGAGGTTGGAGGCCTATCGGCCAAGGAAAGCGCCGTGCTTATAGTGGAAGATGTGCCTACCGGGTTCCATGTGCAGCGCTGGGCGAATGGAAACCTAAGCGATCAGGTGCTCGTGGGTTACAAAGGGACGGAAGCAGAAATAGAGGTGCCGCTGGGCGTGACGCGGGTCAAGCTTGCGGAGCGCAACGAGAGCGTGAAGAAGCTCGTCCTGTCCGAGGGCGTGCTCGATATTGATTTTGCCAGCCTCTCCGAGAACTTTCCGAACCTTGAGCATATCCAAGTGGGCAAGGATGGTGAGGTTTACAATAACAGTCAGACGTTCAGCTCGCATGATGGCGTACTGTACAGTGCCGACGCTTCGCGCGTGCTCTATGTGCCGCCGAACCACGCGGAGGTCGATTCTTTGTCGTGGTATGCTCGGGTTATTACCCAAAGTGCATTTGAGAGCTGCAAAATCGCTCACGTGACGATCCCGACGCAGATTATCGAACTTGAGGGGGGCTGCTTCGCGGGAATCAATAAAGATAAAGAAGAAGTCACCAAACTTGAGTTTGCGAGCGAGACGCCCGTCGACGGCATGGCGCAATCTGGCTTTGAAGGCACTTTCTATGTGCCCGGTACTCCCTATGATACGGCGTGCAAGCAGTGGACAGCGGCGGTGGGCAGCTCAAGCGGCATGTATGTGGGCGTGCTCGACGGCGAGGGTGCAGTCGTGACGCCGGGCACTACCTACAGGTACGACGCGGAGCGCGACGTGGTGGTTCTTGCCACGGAGTCGCCGGCGGTGGTGCTCGCGGGCGTCCCTGCCTCAGCGCCGAAGGCGTACCTGGTGCCTGATGGCATAACCGCCATTGGCGCCGGCGCATTTGCGGCGACAGATGGCTTGCGTGAAGTGGTCATTCCTGAAAGCGTGCGGGAGCTGCGCGCGGACAGCCTGGTGGGGCTCGGCGATGGGGTGCGTGTGACGCTTTCAGGCACAGAGGCAGTGACCATCGACTCAGCGGCGTTTGGAAGCGCAGGCGGCTCGGGTAGTGGTTCAGGTGCCAGCGTGCCCGACATGACGGTTTTCGTCCCTGGCGAGTTGCTCGAGAGCTATAGGGCCTCATGGGGCAGCGCGCTTGGCGAAGACGTGGCGCAAAAGCTGCTCAAGCCCATCGATGCGACCTACCTGTACCTCGACAACGCGAAGTATCTGCCGCTTGACGAGAACGATACGCAACTGCGCTTGGTGGAAGTGTTCGACGAAGGGCAAACGTTCTTCGAGCCCGATGCGCGCACGACGGAAATTGCCGAGGGGGCGTTTTCAGGCTGCGCTTCGCTCGAGATCGTGCATATTCCCGCATCAGTTGCCTCGGTGGGCGAGAGCGTGTTCGAAGGCTGTGCGAACCTGGAGTCGGTGGTGGTGAGCGGCAAGCTGCCTGCGCTTCCCGACACAGGTGCCGCGCAGCTGCTCCAGCCAGGTGATGGTGTGACCTACGACTACGAACCCGACACGGGCGCCGTCTATCGAACGGATGAGAACGGTGAGCTCACCTTAGTGAACGTGCCCACCGACACGAAGGCTATCACAGTGCGTGCGAACACGGCGCACTTGGGAGATGCGGCGTTTGCAGGGTGCACGCATTTCAATCCCAACTCCTATAGCGTCACGCTCGCTACGCCCGAGACGCTTCGATCGATAGGTGCGCACTGCTTCGAGGGAGGTGCTGGGCTGGGCGAGGCATCCTTGGCTGACACAGCAGTTGAGTCGATAGGTGAGCGGGCCTTTGCCGACCATGCCAATCTTGAGAGAGTGCAGCTGCCCGCTGCCACGAAGACGGTGGGTGAGGGTGCCTTCTCCGGCTGTTCGGAGCTTATGTACGTGACGGCCGAAGGAATAAGTGAGCTTGCACCGCGAACGTTCGCGAATTGTACTTCGCTGCAAAGCATAAAAGCCTCGAACGTGAGCGTCGTCGGTGACGAGAGCTTCTACGGCTGCGAGCAGCTGGTGTCGATCGCTAGCGGAATTGATGTCGATAAGATCACTTGGGTGGGTGACCGGGCGTTTGCTTACTGCGTGTCGTTCGCGCAGAATGCGAGCACGCAGGAGCTCAACATGAAGTCGCTCACGCACATCGGTGCGCAAGCGTTTCGCGATTGTCACACGTTGCGCACCGTGGTGCTGCCGGAGACGCTGACCGAGATGGGCGAAGAGGCTTTCCGTGACTGCACGGCTCTGTTTACCCTGAACGCGGAAAGCTCGCTTTCCATCATCGGGCGCTACAGCTTCTACGGCTGCACGAACCTGTCGAATGTGAACTTGGGCGATCGCCAGAAGCAGGCGCTCACGACGGTGGGCGCGTGCGCGTTTGCCAGCTGCAATGTCATCGAGCGCCTAGATCTCTCTGACTGCACTAATTTGACGTACCTGGGAGATCGAGCATTCGAGGGTTGCGCACGATTGCTGCGTGTCACGTTGCCCGCATCTCTCGCGAAGGTGTCCGATCGTTGCTTCGAGAATTGCCCCAACTTTTCTATTATGGAGCTGACTGCTGCAAAGCCTACGGAGTTGGGATCCTCCATGTTTGGAGCAACGCCGCCGGAGTATGTGCGCATTTGGGTACCTGACGAACAGGCATATGCGACGTACCTTGATGCCTACGAGCAAAAGCTCGACCCCGAATATGGCGACGGCTATGCGCTTTCCGTGCTTGAGGTGCACAGTGACACCTCGGAGACGCTGCGTGGCATTACCTATACCGCAACCGGCGACGGACACTGGATTGTGACTGACGCGATGGAGAGCCTGTCGGGCGACATCTTGCTTACGAGCGATGTGGTCAAAGTTGCGCCCGAAGCGTTTAAGGGCTGCGACAAGCTGAAATCGGTTCAGTGCGAGTTGGGTGCGAGCATTGCCTTGGGAGATCGGGCGTTTGCAGGGTGCAAAAGTCTCGAATCTGTTACGCTGAACGGTGGCATTCCGGAATGGGGCGTGAGTGTATTTGAGGGGTGCCCCAACCTGAAGTCAGCCTATCTAGGACATTCGAGTACAAAGCTCACTATATCTCGCATTGGTCCGCGGGCATTTGCGGATTGCCCGTCGCTGTCCAGCCTGACCTTCACTCTGCCGATGAACGAGATAGGGGACGAGGCGTTTATAAACTGCACGAGCTTAACAACTATCGCTTCGACTGCCACTGCACGCAAGGCGATACAGCGCTATGGTGATCGCGCGTTCATGAATTGCACGAGCTTGAGCGCGGGGCCTCTCGCTACCAGTTATACAGGATTGCAAAGTATCGGTGAGAGGGCGTTTGCCAATTGTGATTCCATGGTGAACGGGTACATTCCCAAGAACGTCAAGACGCTTGGTGAGGCGTGCTTTGCAGAGTGCGACAAGCTGAAGACGGTGAGCATCTACGGCGGACTCGCGGTGATTCCCAAGGACTGCTTTAAGAACTGCGTGAGCCTTACGCGCACGGCTGGCAAGAATTACGGCGCGCTCACGCACATCGGCGCAGGTGCGTACGCGGGCTGTACTTCGTTGAAAGCGGCTGATAATTGGTCACCAGGGAAGTACACGGCGCTGGAGAGTATTGGGGCCGGGGCCTTCGCGGGCGCGTTCAAGCATGCGGAAGCTCCCTATTCGTTTACGTTGGCGAGCTCGCTTACGGATGTCGGTGCGAACGCGTTCGACGGGTGCGTGGGGCTGTCCTCCATCGAGCTGCAGTCGGCGCCGACGCTCGGCGCGAACGCGTTTGCGAACATGGCGGAAGGATTCAAGCTGAAGGTGCCCGACGGCACGTATGACGCCTACCTGCCGGTGCTCTCCGCCTCGATCGGTGAGGAGGCTGCGCGCGGCATGCTGTTCGACGAGGCTGCGGCGGCTGTGGCCGCAGCGAGCGAGGCTGAGCGCGTGGCGAGCGAAGCTGCTGGAGACGTGGCGGCCGCGAGCGCCAGCGACGCTGCGAACGCCGACGATGCGGCGGCCGCCGTGAACGCTCCGAGTGTCTCGCACACCGACGGCGCTTCGAGCGCCGCGGACGCGACGGCCTCAAGCGCGGCTGGCGCTGCGAGCGCGACGGCTGAGGACGCCGTGGGCTCGGCAGGCGGCGGTGCTGAGACAGGTTCCGCGGGGCCGGGCTCCGCCGAACCTGCGACCTCGTCTGAACCAGGCGCGGCTGAGCCCGAGGCTTCGCCTGCTGCAACGGACGGCGCCAGCGAGTCGGGTAGCGCTCGCGAGTCGCAGGACGCTGCCGCGGCACGCGATGCCGGCCAGGCGCAGGACGCTTCCGCCGCATCTGGGGCAGCGTCGAGGTCTGGCAGCCCCGAGTCAGGGCTCGACGCCGCCGCAGCTTCGCCCATTCCTGCGGCTTCGCCCGCCGGGGCCTCGTCTTCCGCAACCCGTTCCACTGAGCCCACCGAGGGGGAGACCGCATGATAATCAAGAAGAACGAGCAGATCATCCGCGAGGTGGCTAAGGCCATCGTGGGCAAGGACGACGTGATCCGCAAGGTGCTCATGGCCATCTACGCGGGCGGGCACATCCTGCTCGAGGACACGCCCGGCGTGGGCAAGACCACGCTCGCGCTCGCGTTCTCGCGCGCGCTCGGCCTCGACTTCCGCCGCGTGCAGTTCACGCCCGACACCATGCCATCCGACATCACGGGCTTCAGCATGTACAACAAGCAGACCGACTCCTTCGAGTTCAAGATGGGCGCAGTCGACTGCAACCTGCTCCTCGGCGACGAGATCAACCGCACCTCGGCCAAGACGCAGGCGGCGCTGCTCGAGGTGATGGAGGAGCAGTGCGTCACCGTCGACGGCGTGACGCACCACATCCCCAAGCCGTTCATCGTCATCGCCACGCAGAACCCCATGGGCTCGGCGGGCACGCAGCCGCTTCCCGACTCTCAGCTCGACCGCTTCATGGTGCAGCTGTCCATCGGCTATCCCAGCCATGACATGCAGATCCGCATGATCGAGGACCAGCTGGTCTCGACGCCGCTCGACGACGTGCGCGAGGTGGCCTCGCGTGACGACTTGTTCATGATCCAGCACTACCTGACCACCATCCGCGTGTCGCGCGAGATCATGGACTACGCCGTGCGTCTGTGCGAGGCCACGCGCACCATGCCGCTCGTGCAGCTCGGCGTGAGCCCGCGCGGCGTGCTGACGCTCGTGCGCATGGCGCGCGCGTCGGCGGTGCTCTCCGACCGCGACTACGTGACGCCTGACGACGTGCTCTACGTGTTCAAGGACGTGTGCGCGCACCGCATGACCATGCGCCCGCAGGCGCGCATCGACGGCGTGACGGCAGCTGACGTGCTTGACGAGGTCATCGAGATGGTGCCTGCGCCCACGCTGGGCTCCCCGATGCTGCGCTAGGGGCGCGCGAGTCTCCCATGCTGAAGAACCGCATCGCATCCGCGCTCGTCATCGTGCTGGCCGCGATGGTTCACTTCTGGGCGGACAGCTCCCTGTCGCTGGCGTTCCTGCTGGCGTCGGTGGCCGTGCCCGCCGTGCTGTTCGCGCAGCTGCGCCTTGCGGCGGCGCTTACGCGCGTGACGGTTGACGTGGAGCCGTCTTACCAGATCGGCGAGGGACGCGCCGTCAGCCTGCGCCTCGAGCGCGGACTTCCGCTGTGCCTGGCCGTGATCTCGCTGCGCGTGCGCGTCGTGAACTGCGTGTTCAGCGCGGAAGAGGAACATGAGGTTGAGGCGGCAGTCAGCACGCGGCATCCTGCGTGCAGCCTGCCCGTATTGCCCGACCGCTACGGGCGCCTGCTCGTGGAGGCGCGGGACGCGCGCCTGAGCGACCCGCTGGGGCTGTTCGTCGCTCGCCTGCCGCTCGACCTGAGCTGCGAGAGCGTGATGCGCCCCGCCCAGGTGCGCACGGAGGTGCTGCTCTCGCAGACGCCGCAGGCGCACGTGTTCGGCGACGCGTTCGACAACACGAAGAGCGGGCATGACGTGGGCGAGGTGTTCGACGTGCGCGAGTACGTCCCCGGCGACTCCCTGACGAGCATCCACTGGAAGCTCTCGACGAAGTTCGACACGCTGATCGCACGGCAGTTCTCGCGCCCGGCTGACTACGACGTGGCGCTCGTGGCCTGCGGTTGCAGGGAGGCGTCCGACGAGGCGTGCAACGGCGTTGCCTCCGTGGCGCTCTCGCTCTCCGAGGCGCTGCTGCGCGCGGGCGTGCTCCACGACGCGGGCTTTCTGCACGAGCAGCGGGTGAGCTGCCATCTGGTTGATGACGTCGCGACGCACGCGCTGTTCTCGGAGGGCCTGCTCTCGACGCCGCTCGCGTCTTCGGCACGTGAGGTGTCGCAGGTCCTGGCAGGGGAGACGCTTTCCGAGCGCTTCACGAAGGTCATCTTGGTGACGTGCTTCTACGACGAGGCCACCTGGGCCGACCTCGCGCAGGCGGTCGACTTGACGGTGGTCGTGGTGACAGACGACGAGCTTGCGGGCTCCGCGAGCTCGGTCAGCGAGCGCTACGGGCTCTTCACGCTGCGCGCGAAGGGGGTGGCTGACCGTGAGCATCGCATCACGCTCTGACGCTGCGCGCGAGCGCGTGGGCGTGGCTGGCGCTCGCGCGGGCGACGCGGCCGCTGGCTTTGCCGGCGAGCGCGCGGGCGCATCTGCGGGCGCGTACGCGTCGCGCGTTCTCGAGATGCTGGCGGCCGCCCTGCTGGCTGCGGGCATGGTGCTCGCCGTGCTGGCGGCTCCGTGGCCCGCGCACGTCGTGGCCGCGGGCGTGTTCTCCGCCGTGCTCGTGACGGTGCTGCTGGCCTCGGCGCGACCTTCGCGCATGGCGTACGGCGTGATCGCGGGGCTTGCAGTGTTCGCTCTGGTGGCGCTCCTCGTCGTGGGCGGCTCCTCGCTGCGCGCGGCGGGCGCGGGTTTGGCGAACACGTTCATCGACGCGTGGAACGCCCAGACGGACGGCTACGTGCTGCACTTCGCGGTGAGGGGTGTCCCCGAGGCTGCGGCTTTGATGTTCGCCGTGTTCGTGGGCTTGGTCGCGGGACTGGCGGCGCACGTGATGTGCGCATGCCGCTTCTCCCTTTCGGCAGGCGCCACCTCGGCGCTGCTCATCGCGGCGGGGCTGTTCCTGCGGACGCTCAGCGCACCTGCCTTCGCCTGCCTGCTCCTCGGCGGCCTGATGCTGGTGAGCTGCTGCTCCCGGCGCGTCGGAACACCGCCGCGCGCTACGATCTCCTTCGCCGTGACGGCGGTCGTCGTCATGGGCGCAGCTCTGCTCGTGTGCGCGGGCTACCAGGGAAGCGCGGGGCTGCACGCGGCGAAGGAGGACGCGGTCGCTGGCTTTGACGAGATGCGCTTCGGGTCGGACACGCTGCCTCAGGGAGACCTCGCTGCCGCCCATGCGATGAACGTGGCGCCGGACGAGCGGCCGGTTGAGCGCCTCGAGGTGAGCTTCGCTGACGCTGATGCCGTGCGCAGGTCCGAGGCGCTCTACCTGCGCGGGTTCACGGGCGCGACGTACACGGGGGCGGCGTTCGAGCGTTTGCAACCTGCGGATTACGAAGGCGACTGGACGGGGCTGTTCGACTGGCTCGATGCGCGCGACTTCGACGCGCTGTCCCAATATGCGGCCTACCGCGCGCTTGAGGACGCGGAGGAGGGCGTCGTCGCTGACGCCGTCGACGTGACGGTGCGCACGCCCGGCGCGTACCAGAAGTACGCGTACGCACCGGTGTCCGCCACGGCGGCGGGCGACGTGGGCTCGCTGCTCGACCTGTACCGCACGGCCGATCGGCTCGGCGGCAACGAGAGCGCGACGTTCGAGGTGGTGCCCGATGCGCAGACAGCCGAGGTGGCGATGCCGGGCAGCTGGGTGTACGAGGAGGCAGCCGCGCTTGACGCGGACGCGGACGCCGCATCTGCGGGAGACGACCTCGACGCACGCGAGCAGGACTTCCTGCGCAGCGAGCTGGCGTACCGCTCCTTCGTCGCCGACCGCTACCTCGAGGTTCCCGATGGGGTGGCGCCTGCCGTCGAGCGCTTCTTCTTCTCTGACGATACGTGGGATGACGAGGACGGCACGTTGTACGCGGCGGCTACGCGCATCCGCACGATGCTCGACGTGGGCTGCGACTACAACGCGCAAGGCGTGCGGTTCGCGCCTTCAGGTGAGCAGTCGGCCGACTACGTGACGTGGTTTCTGGAGGACGCGCGCGAGGGCAACGCGGCGGCGTTCGCGAGCGCGGCGGTGCTCGCCTTCCGCCAGGCGGGCATTCCCGCGCGCTACGTGGAGGGCTACCTGCTTGACGAGGACGCGCTCGGGCGCATGCAGGCTGAGGGCGCAAGCGCGTGCACGCTTGACGAAGGCGACGCGCACGCGTGGGTCGAGGCGTACGTCGACGGCGCGGGCTGGCTGCCCGTCGAGGTGACGCCGGGGTTCTACGACCGCGTCTACGGATCGGGCGAGACGGTCGAGATCGCGCGCGAGGTGGCGGGCGGCGGCGACGACGACGCGAGCACGGGCTCGACAGGCGAGAGCGCGCCGGACTGGACCGAGCTTCTGCCCGAGGAGCTGCGTCCCTTCGCCTGGATCGGCTTGGTTCTTCTGTGCATGATCGAGCTTCTGTGCGTGGCGGGCGTGCTCGAGCTGCAGCGCCTCGTGCGCCTGCGCCTGCGCAGCACGCGGCTGCGCGGCGCGTGCGAGCGCGGCGCGGCGTCGGCGCTTCTGTTCGAGCGCTTGCAGCGGCTTGCGGCCGACGCGGGCGTGGAGCTCAGCGTGAAGCCGCGCGAGAGCGTTGACGCGCTTGCGCAGGCGCGCCCCGAGGTGCATCCGTCCGAGTTCCTGCGCGTGATCGCCCTCATGGAGCGCGAGCGCTACGGGCAGGTGCCGCTCCAAGACTTCGAGGTGCGCATCGTCGAGTCCCTGCTCGAGAAGCTCGAGGCCGGCAACTGGCAGCGCGCGAGCCTGCCGCGACGCCTCGTCTACCGGTACGCTGCGCTCTACCTCATCCCGCTTGCCCGCTTCCGCTCGCCTCGCGCGTAGCGGGCCGTGGGCGGCTGGGGGTTGTTTGGCGCCGCAGATGTTCTCGTCATAGCTTATTCTTTCAGCGGTATAATGAGTGCCGATGCACGGAGGCGCGCCGAGGGCTTTGCGCGCCTGTTTCGAAAGGGGAGTTATGCCTGAGATGATTTCGCTCGAGGAGGCGGTCGAGCTCGTCCTGTCGCACGTGGAGCCGCTGCCCACTGAGCGCGTTTCCATCCTGGACGCCATCGGCCGCGTGGCTGCCGAGGACCTGCGCAGCGACATCGACGTGGCGCCGTTCGCCCACGCGGCCATGGACGGCTTCGCGCTGCATGCGTCCGACATCGCGGCGGCGAGCGAGGAGGCGCCCGTCAACCTGGCGGTCATCGCCGAGATCGGCGCGGGGAGCGTGTACGAGGGCGCCATCGAGCCAGGTGAGTGCGTGCGCATCATGACGGGCGCGCCGCTGCCCGCCGACGCCGACGCCGTGGTGAAGTACGAGATCGTCGGCGTGGTCGAGGGCGACGGCAAGCCGGGCTCGGTCGTGTCGTTCGCCGCGCCGACCAAGGTGGGCTCCAACATCCGCCCTGCGGGCGAGGAGGCGCGCGCCGACGAGGTCATCGTGGGTGCCGGCGAGGTCATCAGCAGCGCGGGCGTGGGCTTCCTCGCCGGCTGCGGCGTGCTCGAGCTCGCCACGTACCGCCGTCCGAAGGTGGCCATCATCGCCACGGGCAGCGAGCTCGTCGACCCGAGCGAAGTTCCCACGGCGGGCAAGATCCGCAACTCCAACAGCTACGCCATGGCGGCTTGCGCCAAGCAGGCCGGCGCCGTGCCCACCATCCTCCCCATCGTTGAGGACACCTACGAGGCGCTCGAGGCGGCGGTCCTCGCCGCAGCCGACGGGTTCGACTTCGTGGTGACCACGGGCGGCGCCGCCAACGGCGACTTCGACTTCATCAAGCCCGTGGTGGAGGCCGCCGGCGAGCTCTACATGACCACGGTGAACATGCGTCCGGGCAAGGCGCAGACGTTCGGCCTGGTGAAGGGCACGCCGGTGTTCGGCTTGCCGGGCAATCCGGCCGCGGCCTACTGCGGCTTCGAGATGATCATCCGCCCGGCGCTGCGCAAGATGCAGGGGTATGGCTGCCTTGCGCACCCGCACGTGATGGCCGCGCTGTCGAAGGACGTGCGGAAGAAGGACCCGCGCCGCATCCTCATGCGCTCCACGCTCACGAAGGACGAGGCGGGCGCCTACGTGGTCACGCCTGCGAAGAACCAGAGCTCGGGGCTGTTCGGCGTCATCCAGAAGAGCAACTGCATGGCCGTGATGCCCGAGGGCATGGAGTCGAAGGCGGCGGGCGACCTGGTGGAGTGCTTCCTGCTCGACGTGCCCGAGGAAGTGGCGCTCTAAGCGTTCCGCCCGTCCTGACGGAGCGGGCGGAACTGCTCGACGCTGCGGCTTCTTGCGGCACCTGACCTAGCCCCTTGTGCGCTTTCCCTCGCGTACAGAGTACGCTCAGCCGCGCGGCGGGGCTATCTCAGGCACCGCAAGAACCCTCGCTGACGTTACGAACGACTTGTGGAATTGAAACCTGTAATAATAAAGAACTTGAGATAGGAGACAGCATGTCTGAGGAAACCAAGCCCATCACGTTCGGCATCGTCACGTGCTCCGACACGCGCGACCTGACCCAGGACTTCGCGGGCGACGCGCTCGAGAAGCTCATCGCCGAGCAGGGGTGGGTATGCCGCACCCACACGCTCGTGCGCGACGAGCGCCCGCACATCGCGCAGGCCATCAAGCACTGCGCTGACGACCTGAAGGTGGACGTGGTGCTCACCTGCGGCGGCAGCGGCCTCTCGCTGCGCGACGTGACGCCCGAGGCCACCATGGACGTGTGCGACCGCAACGTGCCCGGCATCGCCGAGGCCATGCGCGCTTACAGCCTGAAGATCACGCCGAACGCCATGCTCTCGCGCGCGGTGTGCATGCAGCGCGGAAGCACGCTCGTGGTCAACCTGCCCGGCTCCACGAAGGCGGCCACCGAGAACTGGGAGGGCATCGTGGGCGTGCTGCCCCACGCCGTGAAGATGACCGCCGGCGGCGGCCACTAGGAATCCCCGCCTCTCAGGCGAGCAGGCTTGCCGGCCCCTACCTCTCGAGGCGCGAGAGCACGGCGCGCACGGACTCGCCGTCCTCGATGCGGGTGATGGCGAAGCTCTTCTTCCCGGCGTCCTTGAGGGAGGCGCCGACGAAGTAGCCTTGCGTGCCGT
>NZ_JAAKEE010000110.1:0-563 GCF_011038995.1 Adlercreutzia sp. ZJ242 | reverse complement strand
GCGTTAAACATGCCTCCGTTCACCGTGGTAGTCCCGCTTGTAACACTGATGGCGCTACAGTTGCTCGTGAACATGCCGCCGTTTATGACGGTTTCCACCCCCGCCACGGCGGAGCCGATCACGCCAGTTGTCGAATTGTCTTTGTGTATCTGCGCCTCGAAAGTGCCGCTCTCGATGGTGAGCTTCCTCTGGTTGATGACAGCCTCAAACGCAGCTTTTTTATTGGAGCTTGTGTCCATGAATATCCTGCCTCCGCCGGCTGAGTCCCTGATGGTCAAGTTGCAGCCAGACTGAACGGCTATCGTAGTCGAGCTGATGGTACGGCCGTTCAGGTCCAACACCATCACAGCACTCGGATCGTTCAATACATCACCGAATGTAATCGGCTTATTTCCGTCAGGGAAATTGAAGTTCTTCAGAAGCTTGACCGTGGTGACGTCATTGACCGTCGTGATCTCGATCGCACCCTCGCCCGCCCACTCATCCAACTCCGCTGGCGTAGTGTTCTTCGTGATCATCCTTCCGTTCTTGGCCGTAGCCGTCTCGCCTGCTGCCCAGGCGCT
>NZ_JAAKEE010000109.1:0-633 GCF_011038995.1 Adlercreutzia sp. ZJ242 | reverse complement strand
TTCCGCGTGCTCAAGTCCACGATGGAGGCGCGTCCGGTGTACGTATGGACGGGACCGCACATACGCGCCCATTTTCTCGTCTGCTATGTGGCGCTCACGATCATGCGACTCATGCAGGCCGATATGGAGCGCGCAACAGGCTCGCGCCCCTCGGCGCAAGCTGTCGCCGACGCTCTTTCCAGCATGACGGGACATCGCCTCGACACAAACGTCTACCACTTCGACTACCGCACCGACCTCACCGACGCGCTCTGCGACGTCGTTGGAATTGACCTGTCCCGTCAGGTCATGACCAAATCGCAGATGAGCAAGGTGATGTCGGTTGTGAAAAAACCGAGAAGCTAGGCTGTTCCACTACAGAAAACGTCATGAGAAGAGAGGCTGTTTGCCCAGGTCACATGGGATAAAAAGTCTCTTTTATCTGCAAAACTTGGGTTGTAGCACGGGAAGCCCCACGGCAAGAGAAGCCGCACGAGAACGGCCGCTGCCTCCGAAAAGCGCAAGGCGGCGAGCCTCGCATGCGCGCATGTCCAGCTGGTGATTCCTACGCCAATTCCTGAGCACTGTTCCGCAATATACTGAGCACGATGACGCTAATTCTTAAGCACAAGTGTGCTTATTGCTGAACGCTCC
>NZ_JAAKEE010000108.1:0-902 GCF_011038995.1 Adlercreutzia sp. ZJ242 | reverse complement strand
GATACGACGCTTTGAGGCGTTAGGCAACAGGATCCGCACCACAGGGTCGATGCATATGGAGAGAGATCCCTCGCCGACGGACGAGGGGTCTCTCCTTGCGCCCGCTTGACAGGATCCGGGTCATATGAGGTCTGAATATGAATGCGAAGGCGAGCAGGGGCGTCAAGAAGTTGTTCATGGCTCTGCTTTGGATAGCTGTCATTGCGGCTCCCGCCATTGCCTCCCTTGTCGCCATCGCGCAGTTCCCACCGGGCATCGAAATACCGATGCATTGGAACGCGCAAGGTCAGGTTGACCGCTTCGGTTCGCCGTGGGAGATGCTCCCTCTCTCCTTCATCATGCTGGGCTGCAACCTGCTGTTCATGCTTTTTTACGCATTCAGCGACAAGCTCTTCGACCTCGGTCTTGTTCACGGAGTTAGCCGAAAGACAATTCGTCCCTTCCTTTGCGGCATGGCAGTGTTCATGGTGCTCCTTTGGGTGGGAATACTCGTCTTCTGGCTCAGCCAAATTAACTAGGCCGCTCTTTTGAGACATAGCTCGATCTCTGCGTTGAGGGGTGAAGCGCGTGGAAAACGAAACGGGCCGGAATGTCCGGCCCGTGCTGTTCATGGTGGTCGCTACAGGATTTGAACCTGTGACCCCCGCCGTGTGAAGGCGATGCTCTCCCGCTGAGCCAAGCGACCGAATATGCTGCCGTATCTCAACGGCGTTTGATTATGATAACGGCACTTCACCTCGAGCGCAAGCCCCTTTCTCCACTTTCTCGCGATTTCGACGGCGTAACTTTGATGGGGGCCATGCTCTCCCGATCTCCTACCAGCCCGTTCCGGCCATTCCGGAGTCGACGGCGGCAGCATAGCGCACCTCGGCCGACATGCCCGCCACGCTCGCGGCCGGCGG
>NZ_JAAKEE010000107.1:0-992 GCF_011038995.1 Adlercreutzia sp. ZJ242 | reverse complement strand
CAGACGAGATACATGCCATGAGCTATCGAAAGCCTGACACGGGAAAACAGGTCTGCGTGTTTTGGGCCTGCGCATATGACGGTGCCACAGGGTATCTGGTAGACGTCATTGAGGGCAGAGATGCAGATGACATGGATACGTGGTTTAAGCAGTTCGGATCTGACGAGCGAAAACACGTCGCCTTCTTCTGTTCTGACATGTACGACGTCTATCTGAACGCGGCAAAGAAATGGTGTAGGCTCGCATGCATCGGCGTTGATAGGTTCCATGTCGCAAAGACCGGCGTTTCCTGCATGGATGATGCCAGGTGTCGTCTGCAGAAAGGCGCGAGCAACGGAGCCGACATCAAGAGACGTCACCGAAAGCTCGCGGCCAACCGTGCCAAGAGAAGACGTGAGCACAAAGACGCGCCGTGGATCGAGGTCGAGAAGAAGACGATATGCGGCATACTCGCCATTTGCGACTCTAAGCACTCTCATCTGCGACAGGCCTATCTTGTGCTTCAGCCCTGCTACATATGGCAAGACCACCCTTGGAGCGACAGACAAGAGTGCGAGAAGGCTCTCGACAACTGGATCAGCAGGGCAAGCGGACTTGAGGTTTTCGAGATGCGACGCTTTGCCAAAACTGTTGCGAAGTACAAACAGTACCTGGTAACCGCCTCGATAAGCCATATCAGCACGGCACGCGCAGAATCGACCAACGACAAGATCAAGGAGCTCAAACGCAAGAGCCGCGGGTTCGGCAGCTTCGATGAGACCAGAAGACGACTTCTCTTGGCCTTTGGCGCACCGGATGCTGTTGAGGGCGTCACTGCCTACGAGAGAAGAAGGAAGGCCCGAGTGGCCGCTTCCAAGGCTTCCAAGTAAGCGTCAAAACCTCCGCGTCTTCAGCTTCCAGCCGATAGGTGCCACAATCGTTGCAACCTGATGGAAGGAAGTGACGATGACGCCACAGGAAAGAAGATCGATGCGCCGCGAGCAGGTGGAGCG
>NZ_JAAKEE010000106.1:0-1130 GCF_011038995.1 Adlercreutzia sp. ZJ242 | reverse complement strand
AAGCGGGCAGCGGGCGGATGCGGGGCGCCGGCGGGCGGGCGCGGGGGCGGGCGACAAGCGAGCGCGGGGCGCGGGGTGGGCGGGCGGACGCGTGCGTCAAGCGAGCGCGGGCGCGGACGGACGCGGGGCGCAAGTGGCGCGTGCGGACCTACGCGAGCGGCTCCTCCGTTTCGATGATGGAGCGGTAGAGCTCGACGGTCTTCGCGGAAGGGTCGATCCCCAGCTCGTCGGAGAGGAAGCGGCGGCAGGCGAAGTACGTCTCGATCGCGGAGGCGCGCTGGTCGGCGGCCACCTGCGCCTCCATGAGCGCCAGGTAGGCGTCCTCCCGCGCGGCGTCGCGGCGCAGCGCCTCGCGCGCGAACCACACCGACCCGCGCGCCTCGCCGCGCTGCGCGAGCCTGATCGACGTCGCGATCAGCCCGTCGATGAGCTGAACGCGGTAGCGGTCGCGCATCGAGGCGATGATCTCGTTGTCCTCCTCCCCCGGCATGAGGTCGTCGGCGTACTCGTCGCACACCCGCGCGTAGAGCTCCTCCCACCCCTCGGACTCCGGCGCGCCGAACAGAAGCGTGCGCGAGAGCGCCTCGAAGGCGGCCACATCGCTCGTCACGAGCCGCGGGTCGAGCCGGCACCCGTTCTGGCTGCGGATGAGGTACGGGCAGTGCGCCCCCACGCGCAGCGCGCGGTTGAGCTTCGACCAGATGCTGTAGAAGTTCTTGCGCGCCGACTCCGGCGTGGCAGCCGGCCACATCAGCGCCGCCAAGCGGTCGCGCGCGACCTCGCGGCCGCGGTTGAGCACGAGCATGGCGAGCAGCGTCTTCGTCTTGACGCGGCTGAAGGCGCGCGGGTCGACCGGCTCGTCGCCGATGCGCGCCTCGAAGCCGCCGAACAGGCGCACGAACAGGGTGGGCACGGCCGTGCGCGCCGTTATCGCGTAGGCGGCCGACGCGTCGTGCGGGCGGAATGGGTCGGGGTGCGCGAGCTGGAACTCCCGCCGCTCGCCGCGGCGCGCGTCCTGGGAGCGCCGGTAGCGCTCGCGCTGCGCGACGAGCTCCACCTCGGCGCGCCGCAGCGCCGCCTCTGCCGCAGGCGCGGGGGCGTAGGCGGCGAGGCGGCCGTCGCGCGCCACC
>NZ_JAAKEE010000105.1:0-1160 GCF_011038995.1 Adlercreutzia sp. ZJ242 | reverse complement strand
GGTAGCCCTCGACGACCGACAGGTACACACGGCCGTTTTTCCTCTTCTGCTTCTTGACGAACAACTTCCCGCTCCTGACCTGCGAGGACATGTTGCCCTATTATATCATACCAATGACATTACCTAACGCAAAATGTCATAAGTGCTTGACAAAAATAAAGGCCTAGAACGGCCTCTGGCCAGGAAATATGCGAAAGAAGGCCAGCTACTCAGCTGCAAAAGTCGGGAGGACGGGGCCTACGAGGGCGCCGCCAAGGCCGTCGCGCGCGCCGCGAGCGGCGGGCGCGTCATCAACGGCGGCGACTTCTACACCTTCGACACCAACGTGCTGGTCATCATCGGGAAGGACTGGATGCCCGTCTCGTGACGGACGGGGTTTCTCGCGGCCGCGCGCGGCGGCGTCGGCTATGATAGAATGCGTTCGAAGAAAACATCCCAGATAAGGAGTTCATCATGGTAGAGAAGTCTGACGTCGCAGCGGTGCTCGAGCTCATCCGCCCCAGCCTCCAGGCTGACGGCGGCGACGTGCGGCTCGTCGACGTGTCCGAGGACGGCGTCGTCACCGTCGAGCTGCAGGGCGCGTGCAAGGGCTGCCCCATGTCGCAGATGACGCTGGCCAACGGCGTCGAGCGCATCCTGAAGGAGCGCGTGCCGGGCGTGGCGAAGGTCGTTCCGGCCGACCTGGCGTAAACGCGCGCCTGAGCAAGCAAGGGGCGGGCCTGGCGGCTCGCCCCTTTTCATGCGCGTGAGAAGGCGCGCCCTTCGACTGTGGTCTCACGAGGGAGAGGAGGAGCACTCATGGAGAGGTGCTGGGAGCGTCGCGGATGCGACGACGAGATGCGGGGGCGCTGCCCCCATAACATACCGGGCGAGCCGTGCCCGGCCGACTGCCACTTCGCCGCTTGCCAGCGTAAGACGCACGTGGTGTGCGACGACTTCGACCTGCTGCTCAACCCCGACCGCGACTACGACGCCGCCGTCAAGGAGATCTGCCGCTTCTGCGAGCACTTCCTCGCGCACGGCCCCTCCATGGCCGAGCGCCCCGCCGACTTCAAGCGCCAGGGCAACCCCAACCGCTTCCTGCTCTAGGGCGGGGCGCGCCGCTCCGGGGGCTGCGGCGCCCGTCGCGCGCGGGCCGGACGCGAGGCCCCGCGCGCTGC
>NZ_JAAKEE010000104.1:0-1325 GCF_011038995.1 Adlercreutzia sp. ZJ242 | reverse complement strand
CGCTCAAACGCTCCTATAACGTCAAGGGGCAGTTCGCGCGGGCCCGCCGTCGGCGCCGGAGGCGCCCGCGAGACGCGCGAGGTCGCGCCTGAGGGCATGGAACACCTGGCGCGCGATGTAGCGCTTGAGCATGCGGATCGCCTCCCTCTTGGTCTTGCCCGAGGCCATCCGCGCGGCGACGAAGTCCCTCGACTCCCCCGGGGAGCGCATGCGGCCGATCGCTATGAGGTAGAGCGCGGAGTTGGCCCGCCTGTCCCCCGCGAGGTTCAGGCGGTGCCTGTCGGTCCTGCCGCTCGATACGGGCACCGGGCTCGCCCCGCACAGCGCCGAGAAGGACGCCTCGCTCGCGAGCCTGCCGGGGTTCGCGCCCGCGCACAGGACGAGCGCCGCGGCGCACTGGGGCCCCACCTGGGGCAGCGCGCGCGTGGCGGGGGCGAGCTCGAGGGTCATCGCGTCGATCAGGGCGCCGAGCTCCGCGGCCTCCCCGTCGAGCGCCCGGACGCGCCGGGCGACCGAGCGCAGGGCGGCCTCGGCGGCACGCTCGGCGTCCAGGGGCCCCTCGCCGGGGGCGCGCAGGGACGCGCAGGCGCCCACCAGCTCCCTGGCGGGCAGCGCGCGCAGCCTCGCGCGCATGCGGTCGGGCGCCGCCGCGACGAGCGCGTGGAGGGAGTTCCTCGCGGCGGTCCGCGCCTTCACGGCCCCCTCGTAGGCGACCCTCAGGGCGCGCAGGCCCTCCACGTCCCCCCGGCGGTCCTTCGCGGGGCTGTGCGCCCGCCCGGAGAGGACCGACGCGGCGGCGTGGTAGGCGTCCATCTGGTCGCTCTTTCCCCGGCGGCGCCGCTCGGCCCTGTCGGGCCAGCTCACCTCGACGACGGGCACCCCCCGGCCCTGGGCGTAGGCGCACAGGCCCGCCCCGTAGCCGCCGCTGCCCTCGACCCCCAGGGCGCGCAGCTCGCCGAGGCCCTCGAGCCACGAGACGAGCTCGGCGTAGCCCCCGCCGTCGGCCGCGAAGAACCTGCACCCGAGCTGCGCCCCCGTCGCGTCGACGGCGGCCGCGCAGTGGCGGTCCCTGTGCGTGTCCACTCCCCCGATGACAAAGCGTCTCTCTTCTGCCATTATGGACTCCTTCCCGAGAGGGCGCGCAGGGGGGTCGGCCGGGACGATCCTATATGAGTGCAGCTGGTGGCGAAGCTCCTATGAGGTCACCGCCCCGACCCGCCTGCGCGGGTCTGCGAGGGGCCCCGCCCGAGCCGGCGACAAGCCTGAGCTAGGGCATGCGCGACGCGCAGCCGGGATGACACCGTGTCAGCCGGGGGCGGGGCCCC